>CAZWQK010000108.1:0-6503 GCA_964635835.1 uncultured Pseudomonadales bacterium | reverse complement strand
CGCCGGGCGCTAGGCAGCCCAGAGATGGTTCGACCCGGCCACCCAATATCTCCTGCTCTCAAGCAATGGTCTTGGGTGCTGGTGGTTTGTCTGTTGAGTCTGGTCGCGGGCCCCTCGGCACACGGCCAGGGTATGGCTGTACCCGGGGATGAGGCCGTAGGGGCCTTTGGCCAGTCCGCTGCCCTGGGATCCGCCGAAGATCAGCTAAGGCAGCTCAAGCAAAGCCTGCTGGCCTTTGCCATGGAGCGTAAGGCCCGAGTGGCTGCCAGCGGCTGGACAGATCCCAGCGGCGCGATGAGCGAAGAGGTCATGGTCTTCAGCGATATAGCCCTAGAGAGATTGCAGCCGGTCATGCGGCCCAGCCGCTATGGAAGCGCAAAAATCCAGTGGGCCGTGCGAGGGTATCCGCCACAGCCAGTATGTGTCGATCAGGACATTCGCCGCCAGCGTGTAGGGTTGGTGGTGAACCGCGGGCCCAGCGCCAACCCCAGCGACCACAATCTTGCCAAAGCCGCCGCAGATCGCGTTGGCGGTTATTTACAGCAGGCGCTGGATCGTGGTGCGCTAAGCCAAGCAGCGTCCCTGGCCGGTGGGTCAGTAAAATCCGCGCCAAGCGCGTCGGTTTACCATCGCTACATGACCGCCGCGCCGGTGGTGGAAGAAGATTTGCGTCTGCAGGTCACCATTGTGGCCGCTCAAGACAACACGCCACTGGGCCAGGTGATGCGCATTGGGTCTGTGCGCCCATCAAAGCGAGTCAGTGTCGAGCTGACGCTGGTTGCCCAAGACAACCCCGTTGCCAGCTGGCAGCGGGACTTTGTGGTGGCATCCAATTCCCAGGCGACTGGCGACCAGCGAGCGTGGTTAGAATTGACCGACGCATCGGAAGCGGCTTTACAGAATTGGCTGCAGCAGATTACCAACGACATTAATGGCGCCATAGGCTGCTTCGGTGAAACCGCCGTCACGATCCTGGACTCCGGTGGCCAGGCAATCCTAAGCGGGGGCCGCGATATCGGCATTTACCCTGGCCAGAGGCTGGCGATTTTGCCAACCGATAAACGGTTCCGAAACCGCGGCCTGGAGTCGTCGCTGGGGGTCATGGGCCTGGCTCAGGTGGTGAGGGTTGGGCCGCGCAGCGCAACGGTTAGCATCATTGCCGGACCCGCGGCAGGAGATTTTGCCGATATGATGGCGGTGCCAGTAGCAATGGTGGCACGTTAGGGAGGACGCCCTGTCGCGTATATGACCTTGTTCGCATTAGCCTTAACCAAGCAAAACCAGGAACGACAAACATGAACACAAGACAACGAAAGCTTTACCAAAAGCCCAGCGAAGAGCGCAGAAAGAGTACCCGCCGCCTGTTGGCAGTTGTTGTTCTGAGTCTTTTTCTGTCCGGATGCACGCTGTTGGGTGTTGAGCTGGTGGATAGCGCAGAACTGGCCGAATTGAAGGCCGTGGAGCAGCCAGTAGCAGAGACCGTGGATGAAACAGAGCTGGATAACGCACTGTCTCGTATGGTCGCGGACCTGGAACGCTCCCTTGAGGCAGCGGTCATATCGGCCAAAGACGATGCGGTAGCCGAAGACGGAACCTACGTGGTTAAGAATGGTGACTATCTGGACAAGATTATCACCCAGACTGTTGGCCAATCGCCGCTGCGTCGCGACATTCTGCGCAGTGCCTTTGTGCGAGCAAATCCTCATGCCTTTATGCGCTCTAATCCAAACTGGCTGCTTGCCAACAAGAAGCTGCGGGTACCGGAAGCCGATGACATCAAAATGGTGATCTTTACCGACGAGAGTCGACGCCAATCTAAGCAGCCACCGAGTGATCCGTATGAAGGCTGGATTCAATACCCCTAACAGTGCCCCGCCAACGCACCCTGATCTGGGTGCCAGCGCCAGCAAGGTAGAGCTGCCAAAGACTGCAGCGGGAAGAATCGTGCCGGTGATCTCCCAACCGCCGGCCGCCGCTGCGCAAGACCGGTCAGCGACCCTTCTGGCCCCAACGCCAACGGCTGCTATGGATGCTCCGCTAGCGGCGCTACTGAGCAAGCAGGCGGCAACGGGCCAGGCTAAAGTCTTAACAGGGTTAGGGCCATCACCGGCAGTAGTTACCACGCTGCCGCCTTCGGGCCTCGGGCAGCCGGGCGATAGCCTGCCCACGCCGTCCCCTGGGGCTGGAAAAACACCGGCAGGCCAATCAATCTTGCTGCAGGCTCTGATGGCGCTTGCCAACGTCCGATCTAACCCGCCCCGCAATTTCACCAGCGGTCAGGCATCTGACTCATCGGCGGGCACGACTGGCCGAAGTGCAATGCCTTTGGCTTTCGGCCAACAGTCAACGGCACCCGGTGCTAACCATCTGCCCCCGGCGTCGGGGGTTACGGCCAGCGAATTGTTGGGTGCGAGGGGCGCCATGACGGCCCCGGCAGTGGGAGCTCTCGGGTCACCAATGCCCTTTGCACCGCTGCTGCGCGATCAAACCGGGGTCATGCTGGTTCAAAGTCCCGTGTCGGGTCAGACCCAGGCCGCGTCGGCACCGCCGCGCCCGGACACTCACTTGCCGAGGAATACGCAAACACTTAGTTCGGGGGTGACTCCACGGGCAGAAACACAGGGAGGCCGTATGCTCAGTCCTGAAGGCATCAATATGATGCCCCGACCAAATACCGTTTACGTTGAGGGGGCAGCGGCAGGGGTGCGAATCGAACCAGAGCAGGCCCGTACCCTGGGGCTGCGTGCCGGTGAAACCATCAATGCGGTGGTCACCCAACGTCAAGATGGCAATGTCCTGCTGATTGGTAAACAGCAGCTACCGCTCCCCGATCGCATGAACCTGCCGCCGGGCCAAGTTTCCTTACTGGTTCGGGTGGTTGCAGGGCAAACGATCCTGGCGCTCACGGATCCGGCGTTGGCAGCCCAAGTGGCTGCGGCTAGCCAGCGCATCGAGGCGGACGCCAGGTTTGCTCGACTGCTCAATCACGTCGGTAGTTTTCACCTTGCTCGCATATTGAGCCCGGGCGTACTGACTAACCTGGCCGAGCAAAGCGGCAGCCCCCAAATGCAGCGAGGTTTGGCGGCGCTGCTGCTTAACTCCAGAGAGCTTGGGCCCGGGAACATTCGTAACGCCCTGGAAAACACCGGGCTATTCGCCGAGCACCAGGCTAGCGCAAACGCTCAACAGGCAGCACCGGGGCTAAAGTCCATGCTGATTGCGCTGCGTGCGCTAATGCAGGCCAGGCAACTCGAAACCACCGGCATCTCCGGTGCGATAGACGAAATGGAAGCGCGCCAGCTAGACAGTTTGGCTCAACAAACCGCGGGCAGAACTCATTATTCCTGGGTTTTACCCTTTGCCGACCAATACCCTGTTTACATTGAACTTGAGCATCAACAGGGGCCCCGGGGTGAAGAGGGTGCAGCTCAGAGCGCTTGGAGCGTGGACTTGGAGGTGGGCTTGACGCCAACGGTATCCATGGCAGCCAACGCTCGGGTAGATGATGCAGGCGGCCTGGGCCTGCGCCTGTGGTTACCGGAACCGAAATTCTATCGCATGGCTCAGGCGGGCAGAACTCAGCTGGAACACATGATTGCCAGCCAGGGCTTGTTCCTCACCGGACTGACGGTTTACCCCGTGGCTCGAGATGCCGGCAAAGTCGATTACGGGCAATCAAGCATGGGAGTATCCATCGATGCCTAGACGCGAAAACCCCTTTGGCTGGACCGTTGCGGACGATGTTCTGGAGCCAAAAGATCTGCAGGATAACGGCCTCCGAAAAGCCGTAGCTTTGCTGTTCGATCAAGTTCGAGCGCCAGTGCTGCTGGCTAAGGGCCAGGGTGATTTTGCCGAGGAGATCATTCAGGTCGCGAAAGACGCTGGCGTCTATCTGGCCGAAGATCCAGTGTTGGCCGAAACCCTGTCGTACCTGCAGCTGCAGGAAGAAATTCCTGAGGATGTCTACGTGGCGGTTGCGACGATTTTGTCCTGGGCTTATTGGCTGAAAGGCGAGGTGCCCTAGGTGTTAATGGCCAACCAGGACTGACTCAGCGCTTGCGCTTCATCCGCCCCATCTTGTCGTAAAGGGCACTGTGATTATCTTCGCTGCGCTGGGTAAGGGAGGAGAGAACCGTGCGCACAACTTCGAGCTGGCGTTTGAGCAGCAAGTCGTTGCGAATGTGGGCTTCTTTGCATTCGTTGATTAGCGTTCGAGCCTCATCCCAGAGCGGGTCAGCGGCACTTGGCGCGGGGTCGCTATCCGCGGCCGGCGCAGGCCACTGGCTCTGAATGGATTGAAGTAGCTCCACCTTGCGCTGCTGGACCGTCTCCAGGTGATCCAGGTTCTTTTCACCCAGCGCAATGAATTCCTCTTCAAGAGTGGTTTTGAGCTGGTTGCCCAGGGTCAAAATGTCACGGATCAAAGTGGCATCAGACATGGTGGGTTGCTCTAGCGCGGATACTGGCGGACTTAAATCAGTCGCTCGAGTTCAGCAAAGTTCTCGGCAATGCGGCGAGCGTCCAGCGGGAAGGAGCCGTCTTCGATGGCTTTACGCATCTGCTGCACCTTGACCTCATCGAAAGTGGCATTTTCACTGGATCGAATTTCGTTGCTCAGTTTCACTTCAACGCTGGCAGCCGGATCTGCGGTGGCTGGCGCGCTGCCGGCAGGAGCGCTGGTCGTTGTGCCCGCGTTGCGAGCGCGATTGGCCGTGACGGAGTTTGTGTTAATACTGTCAACCATGATGCACCTGTGTTTACTCGTAGGATGAGCGTTTAAATGGGACCTAGCGCCTTCGTGTGGGAAAGAGCCCTTTATCCCGAGTCAATTGGTAAGTCGGCAAAATTCCCGGGAACTTTAGCGACGATTTTCATATATATCAAATGTTTACATGTTCTTTAACGGCAAGTTCGAGCCATTACAGGCTGCGCGCCCTGCCTGGGCCAGTGACCACGGCGATGACCTGACGGTCACTGCCCGGATTACGCAGTTTAATTTGGTCACCCAAAAAACCGTCTTGTAACGCAATAAGCTCCGAAGCGATGCGAAAGTAATTGCCAACCGATTCAACGGCAACCTGCTGGCCGCGCTTGACCAGCTTGGCCTTTGTGAGATCCCGCTTCCTGACGATATCTCCCGGATGCAGCAGTCGGTTTGCCGCCAGCATGTCTAAACCCGCGAAGGATCCATAGGCGTCACGGGGTATGTCTACTGCTTGTTGACGAATGGTAACCATGTCCGCCGTGATCTGAGTTCGTGCTGGTATTGCTGTTACTACTACGACAACCGGCTGGCCCCTAGCCAGATCTGATGCCAGCAAGGTCTGTCCCTCACGTAAATTCCGCGCCGCGTAATAGTCGCCCGCGCCAAGTTTTGCCAAGGCACTTTGCGGCGCTCGATGGGGTGGCACCTTGACGGTTTGCAAGTCGGCTGCTTGGATCAATTGGCCTTTCTCGATAGGCCCACGGGGCTGCAACACGGGAACCGGCGGTACTCTGCTTGCCAGCGTTGCGCGTTCAAGAGATGCCCGGGTTAATCTGCCGCGGATCTTGCGCTGCCAATTGCTGCCCGGACAGGCAGCGTCGACGGCAAGACTGCTGGGCGACTGACCCGACTGGATAAGCCGGGCGGGGTCAATGACAAACGCATCACAGTCGGGAATAGCCAAGCGCTTGTCCCGAAGTGCAAAGCGATAAACCGGCGCCTGTTCAGATGCCGATGCCAAATGTTGGCTGGCCCATTTTTGCAGTGCTTGCTGGAGTCGCTGGTGAGCGGGCTCCAATATTTGCGTATTGGCGCTGGCTGACCCTTCGGAAACCCCGGCAAACCCGTTGGCGGTCACCGCAAGCAGGATGGCAGTCAGCGCGCCCGTCCAATAGGCGGCGCTAAGGCCACGCTGGCGCGCCGGGCCTGGAACTGATGGATTGTCGACAGATTTTGGGATAACGCTTTTCATACGGAGCTTTTATGCAATTTAGGTGCCACTCGCAATTTAGGTGCCACTCGCAAACGAGGCGCCAGCTGCCATATAAGCTCAGTGGCAAAACAGACGCGGCGGCTGACCGCCCGACTGCTCCAAGGCGCCATCGGCCCTACTGCATGTGCACTCGCCTTAACTGGGCCCGCCAATACTCACACACATACTTACGCACCTGAAAAAATTTGTTAGCCCATGTTGCGCCGGTGATTTCGCTGGGCGGACTGGCTTCTGACGAATTGTTGACACCCGGCAATTCAGAAAAAGAAGCGGCAGCGAACCGCCGGTCAACAATTGCCGATATCCGAAAAAGCCCGGAAATATTGGGGAAATACCCAGGATTTTTTGCCGAAAACGGGCAAAACAGAAGTTGGCACGCCAATTGCTTCACAAGCCCCGTGACGGTAGATCGACTCCGAGTCGTCTACTGAATCGACTGAACGTTGCAGAACTTTAGCGAACAGATCGAATTTTTTTGAAAGGCAGAGAGATCGTTATATGAGCATGCTCGACAACATCTTTGGG
>CAZWQK010000107.1:0-6506 GCA_964635835.1 uncultured Pseudomonadales bacterium | reverse complement strand
GACTAAAAATTCAGGTGGGGCATCAGAATGGTTTGATGACCGCCAGGAGCACGACTGAAACCAAAATAAGCACCGGTAGCTCATTGTAGATTCTAAAATAGCGCTCGCTGTGGATTTGGCGATCTTCAGCGAACAAACGAACGAGCCGGCCGCAGTTGAAGTGATAGCCGACGAGCAAAAGAACTAGCGCCAGCTTGACCCAAAGCCAATAAGCCGTCGATAAAGCCGCCCAGCCTTGCACGAGCATCGCCAGGCCCAAGGCCAGGGTAACCACCATTGAGGGTGTCATGATAAGGCGGTAAAGCTTATCCTCCATCACCTTGAAGCGCGCGTTGCTGATTTCGTCCTCAACAGTGGCGTGATACACGAACAGCCGCGGCAGATAAAAAATCCCCGCGAACCAAGTGATCACGCTGATGAGATGGAAGGCTTTGAGCCACAAATACATAAGTCTGGCCCCTGGCCATTCGCGATGCCCTAGTGTAGCTGTTGGAATCAAGGAATGCTGCTGCTGTGGGTTTGAAAGAACTATGACCATCGAGGCGCGGTAACGCCGAACGAAATAAAAACACCAATATCTGGTGCAAACCGTTTGCCACTGTTGCTGCTACAATGCTCCACCGCTTGGGCGGATTCCAAGCTTCATCAACAGCGTTAGGAAAGTCTCGTGCGCTATCGAGTGATCATTGAACAACCCACATGGCGCCGGTGGATATTTTGGGTAGCGGCGACGGTGCTGTTAGTGGCAGCAGTAGGTGCTGGAGTGCTTTGGGGAGTTGCCGCAGCCCAGGAGCAAATCCGCGAAAATGCAGATCTGAATAGCCTGGTGCAACAGCTCAATGCCGATAATACGGCGCTGCGCAGCACAGTAACCGATAGTGAGCTGACCATTGAGACCCAAAAAGCAACGGCATTAGCGCTGCGGGACGAGCTCACCCAACTGCATCAAGTCAACGCTGAGCTTGAAACCCAACTTGGTTTTTTCCGCAAAATAATGGCACCGGGAGAAATGTCTGCTGGTGTACAAATTGAACGCCTCGATATCCGCAGCCAAGGTGGAAACGAATGGCTGGTACAGATGACATTAATTCACGTGGCTGAGCGCCACCGCGTGGTTAAAGGAGAGGTCCAGCTCAGCGTAATTGATGGCGTTGACGGAGCCGAGATTCCGTTAGCGAAAGTGAATGGCGGGGTCAGCAGCGCAAGCCTTGACTACCGCTTCCGCTACTTCCAGACCATGGAGCAAGCCATATCCTTGCCGCCCACCGCCGAGCCCAAAACATTAAAGGTAACGGTGCTTGGAAGAAAAGGCGTAATCACAGAGACTGAATTCCCTTGGCCCGTGTCATGATGCAAGAATCGGTCACTGACGCAAACGATAAGCTGCTCGATTTATGGATTTAACGAAAACACTACCGATGATAGGAAAAAAGAAAGAAGTCACGCTCATTGGCCCTGACGCCGAATTAACTGGAGACATCACTTTTGCCAGCCAGTTGATCGTCAACGGTATTGTGAAGGGTTCAATTACTGCTGTGGAGCCCGGTGCTGCCCTCACCATCAGTCCTTCGGGTCGGATTGTTGGCGACATTCGCGCCCCGGTGGTGCTGATTCATGGTCGGGTGGACGGCACGGTGTATGCTCTGGAGGCGCTGGAGGTGTCTGACGGCGCGGTCGTACAGGGTGATTTGCACTACCAGGTGCTGCAAATGCATATGGGCGCGTCAGTGCAGGGGCGGTTGATCCACACGGTGCCCGAGCAAGCCAGCTCCGATGAGTCTGGGGAAGAGCAAGGGCATAGCACCGTAACGGAAGGACAACGGAACAATGGACAGATCCTGTGATGCAGCCTGAAATTGCCCTATCGGAAAAAGCCGCCAAGAAGGTGGAATCTCTTATCGCAGCGGAGGGGGATTCCTCACTGTGTCTGCGAGTGTTTATTACGGGTGGCGGGTGTAACGGCTTCTCTTACGGCTTTACCTTTGACGACAGCCAAGCGGAAGACGATGCCGTGATCGAAAAGGCGGGCGTAAAGATGCTCGTAGACGCAATGAGCTATCCCTATCTGGTGGGAGCCGACGTCGATTACGTAGAGGACCTCTCGGGTTCACAATTTACGGTGATGAATCCCAATGCGGCGGCAACCTGCGGTTGCGGTAGTTCATTCTCGCTTTAGGTTAGCCGAATCGGTGTGTCCTGCCTCGTAACCACGACGTCAAAGCGACTTGCCAATGACTTGATCGGGGCTAGGCAGGGTAGATTGCGCCTAAGACGCGCTCCCCTGAGGCGCCGGTAGCGGCACTTAGATTACCCGGGAGGCCTGATAGTCGGCGGTACGCTAGCCAAGCGAAAGCAGCGGCCTCAATGGCATCTCCATCCACATTCCAGTGTTCTGTCGCATGAACTTCGCAAGTAAGCCCCTTAGCCAATAAGTTGGCTTCAATGCGTGACATCAGATGGGCGTTCATGCGGCCACCGCCGCACACCGGCACGTAATCTATGGTTTTCATCGCGCTAGATATTGCGCTGGCGATGCTGCGCGCTGTTAGCTCTGCCAAAGTAGCCTGAAGATTTTCTGGGGTGATGGAGTTTGCCGTTGATAAGGCGCCTGACTCCTGGAGCCAAGCTTGATTGAAGTATTCTCGGCCCGTGCTTTTGGGCTGAGGCTTTGCAAAGTAGGGATCTAATAGCCAGTGGTTGAGCAGCGCTTCGTCACAACGACCGCTAGCGGCCCAAGTGCCCTCGGCATCAAAGCTCCTTGCGTCAGGTGCCCGGTGGTGCTGCCGATACCATTCGTCCATTAGACAATTGCCCGGGCCACTGTCGAACCCCTGACTACTGCCGTCTAGCGGTGAAATGTTACTGATGCCGCCAATGTTCACCACGCAGGTTGCGGAGCCCAGATGACCAAATATCACCTGATGAAAGGCCGGTGCCAGTGGCGCGCCCTGACCGCCAGCGGCGATGTCCCGGCGGCGGAAATCTGCGATGGTTTGAATCCCGCTGGCCTCGGCGATTCTATTGGGATCGCCGATCTGTAGTGTGAAAGGATGCGCAGCGCTGCCAGGTGGACGATGGCGCACGGTCTGTCCATGGCTGCCGATGGCCATCACGCTTGTCGCTGCAACGTTGTGCCCATCAAGCCATTGGGCGACGGATTGACCAATGAAGTCCCCAAGGTAGCTATCGCAGGAACCCAGCAGCTCCACGCTTGACGAATCGGGTTGGCCGCATGCCAGCAGTGCCTGCTGGAGATCAGCAGGCAGAGCCAGGGTATCCGCCGCCAAGACCTCGACGGATTCTTGCGCCAGGCCATTGGTTCCCGATGACTCTTCAACCCTGATAAGGGCGAGATCCAGGCCGTCAACACTGGTGCCCGTCATACAGCCGACAAACAGGCCGCCAGCGGTCACAGCTCCGCCAAAGCCAAGGCCACCTGATCGGCGAAGTGGTCCAGGAGCAAGACGTTAGGGCTTGTCCTTGCTCTAAAATCCGCGATCTGTTGAGCCGGTACGGGCTCGGCCTCAGGCAGATTTACCGTGCGAGGGTTTTGGTGGACCCCATTAACTAAGAATTCGTAATGCAGGTGAGGCCCCGTTGCCCATCCTGTTGACCCCACGTAGCCAATGGTTTGACCTTGTTTGACCTTCTGGCCGCGCTTGATGTTGCGGGCAAATTTGGACAGGTGCAGATATTTCGTAACGAATTGCTCGCCGTGCCGAATTATCACGAAATTACCGTTGGCCTGGGTCCGTCTGGCGGTTTCAATACGCCCATCGCCAGAGGCTAAGACCGGTGTGCCTCGGGGTGCGGCGTAGTCGATGCCCCGGTGTGGCCTCACGGTATTGTGCAGGGGATGCTTGCGTCGCAAGTTGAAGCTGGAACTGATGCGAGAAAAATCTACCGGCGCTCGGAGAAAAGCTTTGCGCATGCTGACACCGTTGGGGTCAAAATAATTAGCGCTGCCACTTTGATTCTCATAGCGCACAGCAGTGTAGGTTTTGTCCTGATTAATAAATCGAGCGGCCAGAATATTGCCGTAGCCGATGAAATCTCCATCTAGGTAGTGCTCCTCAACCAAGGCAAAAAACTCGTCGCCGGGGCGAATGTCCAATACAAAATCGATATCCCACTGAAAAATCTGCGCCAGCCTCATGGTGAGGCTGTCCGGCAGCCCCATTGCTTGGCTGGTTAAGAAGAGGCTGCTCTCTATCTTGCCGTGTTTGTAGGTCAGTACTTTTTCTGGTTCCTCTATGATCTCCCTGCTCAAAAAGCCGCCGTCATCGCTGGCATAAAACTCAATGCTCTCAAGGGGGCCGCTCCGATAGGTCAGCTGTAGTAGCTGCTGATCCTGGCGCTGAAATTCCAGCTCCGCGCCGGGAAAAATGCCCGCCAGTGCATCGCCGTGGGTGGTGTTGGTGAGCGCGTACAGGGTCTTTGCGGACAAACCGTAGCGGCTAAAGATGGTGGCCATGTTGTCACCGGATTTAACGGTGTGCAGCATGCGTTTTGGACTTTGGGTCTCTTTCGGCGTGGTAACGTTTGGTGCAGCTCCCTCTGAGGGTGCAGGTGCGGGCTTTGGCGCAAGGGTCACTTCAGTATTTTGCGGATCCTCGGGCACAAAGCCTGCTGACACCAATAACAAGGTGGCGACCGCCACCGCCGTGGCCAAACGTCGATGCAATGACGGTATCCGAATGGTTTTCAACGTTTGCTTGAGCATTAACGAGGAGTGATCCCAGCTGCTTTGAGGTTATGGTATGTCTCTGAACCGCGGATTATAGGAGATTCTGCGCACAAACAAAGTGGCTTGGGTTGTTCTCATCTGCCGATCCTGGGCATCTTTTGTTAAGGTGCGGCCCGGCCCAGATCCATGACGGGCATCTGGCCAATGGCCGCAACCAAGTGAGAGGAAAGACTAGGGATGAATCCACAGGACTTTATCGAAGAAATGCGCTGGCGTGGCTTGGTAATGCAAATGTCCGACGAAGCCGGTTTGCTGGACTATCTTGGCTCTGGCCCCAAGACGCTTTACTGCGGCTTCGACCCCACGGCTGACAGCTTGCATATCGGCAGCCTTGTTCCTCTGCTGGCGCTGCGCCGATTTCAGCAACAAGGGCATCGACCGCTGCTGCTGCTGGGCGGGGCTACGGGATTGATTGGCGATCCTTCGGGTCGGGATGATGAGCGATCGTTGAACGGCACTGAGACGGTGGGCCAGTGGGTGGAAGCCCTGCGTGGACAGGTTGGGCGTTTCTTGGATTTTGATGCCGCTGATGGTTCCGCGGCGAAGATTGTGAATAACCTGGATTGGACAGCCGACCTGAGCGTGATCGACTTTTTGCGTGATATCGGTAAGCACTTTTCGGTAAACGGCATGGTTCAGCGCGAGTCGGTGAAGGCTCGGCTAGAGCGTGTGGATCAAGGTATCTCCTACACTGAGTTCAGCTACATGCTGCTGCAGGCCATGGACTTTCTGCGCCTCGCCCAACAGGAGGATTGCCACCTGCAAATCGGTGGTAGCGATCAATGGGGCAATATTGTGTCCGGGATTGACCTGATTCGCCGTCATACCGGTGCCAGCGCCTACGGATTGACGATGCCATTGGTCACCAAAGCAGATGGCACGAAATTTGGCAAAACTGCAGCAGGGGCGATTTGGCTGGACCCGAAAAAAACCTCTCCCTACACCTTTTATCAGTTCTGGTTAAACACCGCGGATGCGGACGTAGCCAATTTCCTTAGGCTGTTTACGTTTCTAGACAAGCAATCCATTGGTGAGCTTGAGGCGCGCATGGAGGAGCACCCAGAGCGGCGAGAGGCCCATCGCAAGTTAGCCAGGGAGGTTACCGAGCTAGTGCATGGCCCTGAAGCGTTGGCGGCAGCAGAGCGTATTACCGATGCACTGTTTGCGGGGGACGCTTCCGGTCTGCAGGAGCAGGATCTGGCGGAGTTATATCAAGATGGGCTGCCGAGCAGCATTTGCGCGCCGGCAACCGGGCTGCTGACGGCGTTAGTGGAGGCGGGGCTGACAAAGTCTACGGGTGAAGCGCGAAAGTTAATCCAAGGCAATGGGGTTAAACTCAACGGTAACTCGGTATCCGACCCCAAGACTCTGTTAACCGCTGAAGAGGCGCTTTTTCAGCGTTTCTATCTGATTCGTAAGGGGAAAAAGAGCTATCACTTGCTGATGCTTGAATAGCCCAAAATGCGGAATGAAAAAAACGGTAACTTTTTTCATATTCTAGTTGCGCGACAACGCGATATGCGTATTATACGCCTCCCTTGCAGCACAGCCCAAAACGCTGATGCAGCAGCTCTTTAAAAATATAAAGCAAGTGCATTGTGGTTCTCCCGACGGGAGCCCTTGGATTACCAATGGAACACCAATGGAACACCAATGGAATACCAATGGAATACCAATGGAACACCAAGAGCCCATAGAGAGAAACAAAATGTACAAACAAGCCATTCGTGTGGGAACACGTAATTCGTTTTGAGTAAAT
>CAZWQK010000106.1:0-6518 GCA_964635835.1 uncultured Pseudomonadales bacterium | reverse complement strand
AGAGATGTCCGTGTCATCGTGGTGGTGAGAGTGAGCCATAAGGCACTCTAACAGTGCGAAATCAGAGCCGCCACTGGTGGCGGTAGATCTCAGTACAAACTGCGAACCCTCAGGCACAGGTCTTCGGGGTTAGGGTGCACGGACTGCTGCCCTAGGGTAATCTCGTTCGACGAATAATTTTGAACCTGGAGGGGACGACGATGGAACGCATGAGTTTGGAGTTTGTTGATCGCGTGGCGGTGCTGAAGTTCAACCACCCTGAAGTGATGAACGCTGTTTGCGTACAGATGCTAGCTGACCTCAACGAAGCCATCGGCCAAATCAAGGCCCGGGGCAGTGATGTCCGCTGTCTGCTGCTGACCGGAGAAGGCCGAGGTTTCTGTGCCGGCGCGAACCTGAATGACGATGCCGGCAAGCGCCGGAAAGGCGGTGCCGGCAGCAGCCTGCGGCATGCGTATCATCCGATTTTATTTGAGCTGCGTGGTCTGGACATGCCCATCGTCACCGCGGTAAACGGCGCCGCCGCTGGCGTGGGAATGAGTTTCGCCATGATGGGGGACATCGTATGTGCTTCCCGACAGGCTTATTTTCTTCAGGCTTTCGCGCGCATTGGCCTAATCCCAGATGGCGGCGCGACGTTTTTGCTGCCGCGGTTGGTGGGTTGGGGCCGAGCCATGGAGTTGTCTTTGCTGGCAGAACGATTGCCCGCTGATCAGGCCGAGGATTGGGGCTTGGTTAATCGGCTTTACGATGACCAAGATGCCTTGATGGCCGGCGCTATGGACGTCGCGCAGCGGCTGGCTAATGGGCCAAAGTCACTCTCGCTGATTCGCAAGGCGTACTGGAAAACCTGGTCCAACTCTTTTGAGCAGCAGTTGGAGCTGGAATCGGATCTGCAAAATGAAGCACGCACCAGCGGTGATTTCAAAGAAGGGGTTAGCGCGTTTCGGCACAAGCGAGATGCACAATTTACCGGGCAATAATCCCAGCAGATACCGGCGTATACGCGTATAGACGTATAGGCGTATAGAAGACCGGCGCTGACTTGGGTTGGTGCCCCGGATCGAATGAATAGGGGAGCAGCATGATGGCATCATTAACGGGTCGAGTGGCCTTGGTAACCGGCGGCGGCCGAGGCGTGGGTCGAGGTATTTCAATGGCTCTGGCTGCAGACGTCGCCAACGTGGTGCATTTTCTGGTCAGCGACGCCAATTCTTATCTGACCGGTGAGCGCCTGTACTGCGATGGCGGCGGCCAGGAAATCAGGGCATAGCGAATTCACTGCAGCCTGGAAGCGCGGCTAGGCCAGGGCTTCCAGATGCACGGTCACGGACCGTGCCAAGGCGTCTAAGTCATAACCACCTTCCAGCGCTGAAACCACGCGGCCGCCAGCGTATTGATTGGCCATGGCCACGATGAACTGGGTTACCCAGCGATAGTCGTCCTCGCGAAGGTTGAGATTTGCCAGAGGATCCTCCTCATGCGCGTCAAAGCCGGCGGAAACAAAAATAATGTCCGGCTCGTGGGCCTCGATGGCCGGCAGCCAATCCCTTTCGATGGCCGCCCGAAAGGTCGCTCCGTCGCTGCCGGCCGCCAGCGGCGTGTTGACAATATTAGGCTGGTTCAGATCGTCCAGCCGGTTCGGGTAGTAGGGGTGCTGAAAACTCGAGCACACCAGAATATTGGAATGATGGCGGCAGATATCGACGGTGCCGTTGCCGTGGTGAACATCAAAATCCAAAACCGCAACTCGATTTACGTCGGCGTGATTCAGGGCGGCAATAGCGGCGATGGCCACGCTGTTGAGCAAACAAAAGCCCATAGCACCACTGGCTTCGGCGTGATGTCCCGGGGGTCGAACGGCACAGAACACACGCTGCTCCGGTCCGTTGAGGACGCAGTCCATGCCCTGAAAAACTGCTCCGGCGGCCAGCCTGGCAGCGCTCAGACTTTTGCTGCTGATCCAGGTGTCAGGGTCCAAGGGCAGCATGCCGACCTCGGGCTGGGACGCGCGCAAAAAATCCAGATGGGACTGGCTGTGGGCGGCCAGAATGCCCTCTTCGGCGATGGGCTGGGGCCTTAGCACCTGAAAATCATCGGTTAGGCCAATGGCCTGCAGGTGGTTCATTAAATAGCTTAGGCGTTCCGGTCGCTCCGGGTGCCCGTCCATGACTAAGTGATTTAGATATTCTGGATGGGTGTACAGTCGCATCTCAATCCCCCTCGTATGCATGCTGCATGAGAGTACACAAGAGCGTTGTCTGAACCTACGGCCTGGTCGGGGTGTTATCCTAGCGCGCGAATCGGGAGAGTGGCGTTGAACACAGTAGTCCTTTTTTTACGCACGGCGGTGGCGGCTTGCTCCGGAGCATTGGTCTGGATGTTGGCCAGTGACGCCTTGGCCGCGCCGCAAACACTGGCTGGTGCCTTGGTGCCGGTCTGGCTAGCGGGCTTGTCCGGTGGTGTGGTCAGTGCTTTGTTCGCGCCGCGCCAGGGTATCGCCGTAGCTTTCACAACCGGTGTGGTCATGGCAGCGATGTTTTTGGCCTTCCGCCATGCGTACCTAGATCTGCCGCTGGGCGGTAATACCCTCATTACTCTTTGGCCGGTTTGGTTCCCGGTGTCTTACTATCTTGGGGCCTACGGTTATCTAACGTTGCTGCAACGGCTTTACCGCCGTTGAGGGTCGTGCGAATCCCCGAGGCAATTGCTGAGAAGGAATAACATGCAGGAAATTGTTGATCTTATTCAGCCAGGCCAACGGATTTACGTTGCCGGCAGCAGCAATGAGCCCACGGGTTTGCTACAGGCCTTGTCCGAGTGCGACTTGCCGCCGAACCTGACCTTTATCCAATTTCCCTTACCCGGCTTGAACCAAACGGATTTTACTCGGTGGAATGACTCCGTCTCGGTGACAACGTTTTTTATGTCCTCGGCCCTGGCCAGGGGGCATGGGAATCGAGTGAACTATTTGCCCATGCAGATGCGCACTACCTATGACTATTTAGGGGCTGGCGTGGACGTTTATCTGCTGCAGGTCTGTTACGACCAAGACGGCAAGCTGCGGGTAGGGCCCAACGTCGACTTTCACGATAGCGTCATGGCGCAAAATCCCGTCGTCATCGCCCAGCTCAACCCCACGATGGTGGCACCTGCAGGCAGTCCGCTGATCAATCCCGAGTTGATTGATGCCCTGTATGAAAGCGATAAATCAGCGCCGCCACTGGTCAGTCCCGCCGTGGACGAGGCAGCTCAGGAAATTGGACGCTTGGTAGCCGGTCTCATTCGTGATGGCGACTGTTTGCAAACCGGAATTGGTGCCATACCCGCCGCCATTCTCAGTCAGCTCGGTGACAAAAATGATCTGGGGATGCATGGCGGCTTGATCGACGATGGCGGCATGCGCTTGATTCGCAACGGCAATCTGACCGGCGCGCGCAAGGCCGTGGACTGTGGCAGGCATATTACCGGTATGGCGTTGGGCAGCGAAGAACTCATGCAGTGGTTGTCCGCCCAGCGTGACGTGATGTTTCGAGGTGCAAACCATACTCACGAGGTCAGCATTATCCGCCAGCTTGAGGGCTTCGTTTCGGTGAATTCGGCGGTGGAAGTAGACCTGTTTGGTCAGGTCAACGCGGAAATGGCGGGAGGACGGCAAATCTCCGGCACCGGGGGCAGCGTGGATTTTATGCGCGGGGCGAAAGCGTCCAAGGACGGACGGTCTATCGTGGCTATGAATGCCACAGCCCGAGGAGGCACCGTGTCTCGCATTGTGCCCAAGGTGGAGATGGTCACGGCCCTGCGTACCGATGTAGATACCGTCGTCACCGAGTACGGTGTGGCCCAGATCAAAGACCTGCCCAACAGGGCCAGAGCCGAAGCGCTAATCGAGATTGCGGCTCCGCATTTTCGTGACCAGCTGCGTCATGGTCTTGCGGTTTAGTGAGTCAAGGAAGTGAATGAGAACGGGCTGTTTCTAGCTGTATGCCCACCTGCTTGGTTGGGTGTGGGGGCGCGATGGCAGGATGCCCGCACCGAATTTGTAGTCCTCAGTCTGCGAGTGCAGCATGCTGATGTGATGAGGAAATACGGTGAACGAGAATGACTGATTAAAGGGTTCATCTCGATCCTTAACGTGAACTGACAACGTGGCCCGGTACTGACCTTGTTTCAGGTCAAACATGGTATCGAAAAACTCCATCGCTTCTTCAACAGCCTGTGGGTCGGCCTCTGTGTACACGCTGGGAATCTCAAAAGACTGATCGATGGCTACCTGCTGTTCGAAAATGCTCTTCATCACCATCTGCCGTACGCGCAGAAACTCTGCTTCGTCGTCAGTGCCGATGGGCCTATTGAAAAAGACGTTATGACTCCAGTTCTCCCCTCTGGGAATGATCACCGTATTGATCGGCAGCGCGATGGGGTTTGCGTCAGCTGCAAAGCGGTTATAGTTCATGGCCGGTTTGTTCTGCACTGAGCCGGCAGAATCCGTCAGCGATAACGCCATTTTTGTCACCTGAACATCGGTGTTCCCGGTATTGTTGAGCTGAACATTAATGTTGAAGCCTATGACGCCGATGGCGTTGTTTACCCCCATTCGGTCGCTGACGTAGACCTCCAACTCTGGCGAGGGGAGCCAAGTTTGAATTGGCGGTAACTGAGATAAGATCACCGCTGAACTGGCAATTAGCAAGCTCCAGTAAGAGGTGTTTCGATACCAAGGCATAGTCGAGTCCAGTTCGCATCAAAGGGATTCGGACGCTACGCGAAATCCATAAGTTGTTCCGGGCGGTGGCTTGGATTTTTCCTATTTTGTGATCGGCCGAACACTTATTGCCTGCCGGCGAGCCGTTTTACGCTCGGGGGCGTCTGCGGGTTAAAGAAGCATGTGCTAAAGGAAATCCCTGAAAAAGCAGGGTTATTCGACGCAGGATGGCTCTTGCTCGCTTAGATGGAGCAAAAAGAAAGCGTACTCTTCGGCCAGTTCCTCAAGCGCGCCAAAGCGGCCGGACTGACCGCCGTGGCCTGCGCCCATATTGGTTTTCAGCAGCAGCACATGATCGTCGGTTTTTGTATACCGAAGTTTGGCCACCCACTTGGCTGGCTCCCAGTAGGTCACGCGAGGATCGTTGAGTCCGGCGGTAACCAGCATGGGCGGATAGGCCTGGGCAGATACCTGATCTACCGGTGAATAGCTGCGGATATAGTCGAAGGCCGCCTTGTCCTCAATGGGGTTGCCCCACTCTGGCCACTCCATGGGAGTTAAAGGCAGGTCCGGGTTGAGCATGGTTGTGAGCACATCGACGAAGGGCACATGGGCGGCGACGGCGCCAAAGAGTTCCGGAGCCTGGTTAATCACCGCGCCCATGAGTTCGCCGCCGGCGCTGCCTCCGCCAATGGCGATCTTGCCCGCCTGGGTATGTCCTGAGGCGATCAGGTGTTTTGCGCAGTCAACAAAGTCGTTAAACGTGTTGGTTCGCTGAGAGAGTTTGCCGGCCTGGTACCAGTGGTAGCCCAGGTCATCGCCGCCGCGAATGTGAGCAATAGCGAAGCTAAAGCCTCGCTGAAGCAGCGAAATGATGTTGCTGGAAAAACTCGGTGGAATGGCGTGGCCGTAGGCACCGTAGCCATACAGATACAGCGGGGCGCTGCCGTCTACCGGCGTGTCTTTACGCCGAACCAGGCTCATGGGCACCTTGACGCCGTCTCGGGCGGTGACTTCCAGGCGCTCGCTGACGTAATCGTTGGGGTCATAGCCACCGGGGATTTCTTGCACCTTGAGGGTGGTCAACTTGCCGCTGGGCCAGTGGTAATCGAAAACCGTGTGGGGAGTCACCATGGAGGTGTAGCCAATACGCACCGTGTGTGTTTCGTAGTCAGGATTGGTGCCCAAATCCAGACTGTAGGCGGGTTCGGGGAACTCGATTTGCGATGTGCCCGACTCGGTCAGAATTTGCAGTTGGTCCAGGCCATCGATTCGCAGGCCAACGACAATGGCGTCGGCGAAGGCCGTGTGCTGCATCAGGTAACGATTGGGGCCGCCTTCCAGGAGCAGGGCCCAGTTGGCCTCGCTTGGTTTACCCACCGGTGCTTCTAACAGATCAAAGTTAGCGTGGTTGCGGTTGCTGCGAATAAGCAGGCGACCGCGGTCAGGAGCATCGCCCTGATGGTCCGCATCGTATTCGTGACCGCTTCGGCGCGCCTGGATTAACGTTGCCGGCGCCAGCAGATTTTCCCGAGGCAGATATCGCACTTCGCTGGTGACATGATCGCCGGTGCTGATGAACACCAGGTGTTCAGATTGGCTCAGGCCCAGACCGACAAAAAATGCCTCGTCTTGCTCTTGATACAGCAGCGTGTCGTTGCCGCTGGCCATATCCCGATACAGCGCTTTATCGGGTCGCCACTGTTCGTTGACCAGTCGATAGGCGAAGCCATCGCTGCTGGCGTTCCAAACCACGCTGCCAGCGCAGTTTTCAATGGGCTGACTGAGTTCCTCACCCGAGTCGATGTGCAGG
>CAZWQK010000105.1:0-6562 GCA_964635835.1 uncultured Pseudomonadales bacterium | reverse complement strand
GAACACGTCGGTAAATTGATATGCCTTTAACAGCCGTTGGCTGCGAGGAAATTGAGACCCCGAAATAACAGCTTAGACCGTAAGCCGTTTACGTCCTTTTGCTCGTCTAGCGTTGAGGACCTGTCGACCGGCTTTCGTTGCCATACGCGCTCGGAAACCGTGTGTTCTCTTACGCTTTAAGTTGCTTGGTTGAAATGTTCTTTTAATGACAAAGCTCGTCTATCTCGGGCTGTGAATAGGACTGTAGTCGCCTTCGCCGCTACACGTTAACTTCGGGTTCCTCTAAGGGCGCAGGATTCTATGAACACACGCATAGCGTGTCAATTAAATAGATTTATATATAAGAATTTGTTGTTGTTTGTTAAGCGGGCAGCCCGCTGTGCGTATCTTGAATAAAACTCCGCCGCTCGGAGATTTCTCGTCGGCTGAACGGTGTTAACAACCCATGTAGGACTTGGTTCTAATGTTGGGATAATTTAGCGGCAAAAAGTTATCCACAGGTTCTTAAGTTTTTTGCACACAGAAAACCGTGCAGTGATTTCTGACTACTCGCGAAGCTTTGCTGCCTAACTCCCTGATTCTGCGTGAATCGCAAAATTAAAAATTTTTTTCTTCGGGTTTGGATGGCGTCTCACGCGACCGTAGGCATAGAATCTGTTCCAACATAGAATCTGTTCCGACATAGAATCTGTTCCGACATAGAATTTGATCCAACATAGAATCTGTTCCAACGAGGACAAATTCTCAACAGGTGTTGGGCTTTTATCGGAGTTCCGTCGCGGATCGCCATCTCAACAAAGAGGTTTGCAGCTCTCTTAGGGCACGATGCAGCTGCATCGAGAACCAGCAATACCAGCACGGATAGAACAGAACGGATAGAACAGAACGGATAGAACAGAACGGATAGAACAGAGCATGTGGTCGACAGGGGGCAACAACGAGTGAAAGAAGCAATATGGCAACAGTGCCTAGGCCAGCTTCAAAGCGAAATCAGCGGCGATCAGTTCGAAACCTATTTGCGCCCCCTGCAAGCAGACTTCAGTAAAGGCCAGCTGACGTTGCTTGCCCCCAACATTTACGTAGAGGATAAGGTTCGCTCCACGTATTTAGCCCGCATCAGCGATTATTTCGCCGAACTCAGTGACCAGCGGGATGTGCTGTTATCGGTAGGAGGCATGCGTGAAGCTCAGCCTTTGCGCGCGGCAAAAACCAACTTCGGTTCGCCAGTTTCAGGTCAGATCAACCAAGCATCTGCTTTGAAGCACGGAGAACAGCTGGTGCAGGTTGCTCATAACTTGAACAGTGACTTCACTTTTGACGCCTTCGTTGAAGGCAAGTCTAACGAGTTAGCTAAGGCGGCGGCGTCTCAGGTGGCAGACAATGCAGGACAGAGCTACAACCCGCTGTTGATGTATGGGGGCGTAGGGCTGGGCAAAACCCACTTGATGCAGGCGGTCGGCAACGAGATCCTCAGGCGTAAACCAACGGCTAAAGTGATGTACCTGCACTCTCAGCGGTTTGTACAGGATATGGTAAAGGCGCTGCAGACTGGCACCATGCAGGACTTTATGCAGTTTTACCGTTCGGTAGATGCGCTGTTAATTGACGACATCCAGTTTTTCGCAAAGAAGCTTCGTTCCCAAGAGGAGTTCTTCCACCTGTTTAATTCGCTACTGGAGCGAGGACAACAGATGATCCTTACCAGCGATAAGTATCCGCGAGAGATCGATGGTTTAGAAGACCGGCTAAAGTCCCGCTTCGTTTGGGGATTAACCGTGGAGGTCGAGGCGCCCGAATTGGAAACCCGGGTTGCGATTTTGATGAAGAAAGCGGAAGCCGATGCCGTGCCGCTAGACCAGGAAGTTGCTTTTTTCATCGCCGAGCGAATCCGTTCTAACGTCAGAGAGCTGGAAGGCGCGTTGCGCCGGGTCATAGCAAATGCGCGTTTCACCGGTAGTCGAATATCGATTGAGCAGGTGAAGCGGGCGCTGCGAGATTTATTTGCCATTCAAGATCGGCAGATATCCATCGACAATATTCAGAGAACCACGGCCGAGTATTTCAACATCAAGGTGGGCGACTTACTGTCTAAGCGCCGAAGCCGAACCATTGCCCGCCCACGTCAGCTGGCCATGGCCATCGCAAAGGAACTGACCAATCACTCGCTGCCAGAGATCGGCGATGCTTTTGGCGGAAGAGATCACACCACCGTCTTGCACGCATGCCGCAAAGTTGCCGAATTACGGGCTTCGAATGCGGACATTGCCGAGGACTATCGGAACCTAACACGTTTGTTAAGTGGCTAGCTTCGGCGTGATTCATTGCCAGGAAGCTGGTGACAGAAAGTTGTATCGGATGCCAAAGCGCACTATGGATTTGTGGTTTAATGCTTTGGTGGCAAAAGCGCAAAGGGTTGCGGTTTAATCCCAAAAGGCAAAGTCAAAGCGCCTGGTGGACGACGACACCGGAAAGGGCGCCTGGTCGAAATAAGAAAGAGTAGTGACGATGAAATTTACAATCCCCAGAGAGGCGTTGCTGAAACCCCTGCAACTGGTGACTGGCGTGGTAGAGCGTCGGCAAACGCTTCCCGTATTAGCAAACCTGCTGATAAAGGCAGATGAAAACGGGCTGTCACTGACCGGTACAGACCTGGAAGTCGAAATGGTTGTTCATTGCAGCGTTCCCGTGGAGCAGGCTGGTGAAGTAACAATTCCTGCTCGCAAGTTAGCGGACATTTGGCGTGCTTTGCCGGATGGAGCTTCGGTTTCCGTGTCCGTCGAGGGAGAGCGGGCAACGGTGAAGAGCGGCCGAAGCCGCTTTACTCTGGCGACGCTTCCGGCGACAGACTTCCCAAAAGTCGAAAGCGGTGACAGCGATGTAGTGATTTCACTACCGCAAAATCAGGTTAGGAAACTGCTGGATCAGGTGAGTTTTGCCATGGCCCAGCAGGATGTGCGGGTGTTTTTAAATGGCATGTTGCTGGAAGTAGATGGTACGACGGTTCGTGCAGTAGCCACCGACGGCCATCGCTTGGCCATGGCAAACAAAACCTGTGAAACCAGTCGCGGTGGGGAGACGTTGAAACAAGCCATTGTTCCGCGTAAAGCCGTGGTAGAAATGGGTCGCCTGCTGGATGAGGAAGACGAAAATCTAGCCATCCAGTTTGGGTCAAATCACTTAAAGGTGTCCAAGGGACCGGTGACGATGACAACAAAACTTGTTGATGGTCAATTTCCGGACTACGAAAAAGTAGTGCCCAAAGATGCTTCTCGTGTGCTCTCGGGCGATCGCGAAACCCTCAAGCAGGGTTTTCAGCGGGCGTCGATCTTATCCAACGAAAAGTATCGAGGCGTGCGGCTGAATATTTCTTCTGAATCGTTGACCATACAAGCGAATAACCCAGAGCAAGAAGAAGCAGAAGAGACAGTACCGGTGCAGTTTTCGGGTGATCAGCTTGAAATCGGATTCAACGTGAGCTATCTGCTGGACGTTTTATCGGTGGTGGATGGAGAGGCGGTGCGCATTAGCGTCAGCGATGCCAACAGTTCGGCGCTGCTTGAATCATCCGAGGACGATAGTGCTGTTTATGTTGTTATGCCTATGAGGCTGTAGCAGAGAACGCGGTTGTATCTCGCTAACCTGCAGCTGGCGCGGTTTCGGAATATAACTGATGCGGACCTTTTCCTCAGGCCAGGCATTAACCTACTGCATGGCGACAACGGCGCTGGCAAAACGGCGCTTCTGGAATCAGTGCATTTGCTGAGCCGGGGTCGTTCCTTCCGCGCGAGCCAAAATGCACAATTAATTCAGCGAGAGCAAGAGGACTTGGTGGTTCGCGGCCAGGTAAAGGCAGGTGAGACACAACAGTTGCTGGCGCGGCGCAAAGGGATCTCTGGGCTTAATCAGGCGCGCATCAATGGCGACAACGCCAGCCGTCAGTCGAAGTTTGCTGAAATATTACCTCTTCAAGCCCTGCTACCCGGTGTTTCGGATCTGGTACTGGACGGCCCGGGAATCCGACGAGAGTTTTTGGACTGGGGGTTGTTCCACGTGGAACAACAGTATTTGCCGGCGGTGAAGCGGTTTCGGCGCGGGCTCAGTCAGCGAGCAGCCTGGCTAAAAGAGGCTCCCGCTCATGGGTTTCAAGGGGATCCCTGGGTTGCGGCTATGGCTGCCGCAGGCGTTGAAATTTCCCAGTGGCGCCAGCAGTTCATCGAGCTCATCAATGAACAGCTCACGGAAACCCTAAAGTCATTGAGCGTTGAATTTAACTGTCAGCTTGCTTACACCGGCGAAAGCTTTGCGGAGGGAGAGGCCCAAGCCCTCAGCCTGCTTGAGCGCTCTTTTGACCGTGATCGGCGAATGGGTGCAACGCAAGTTGGTCCACATCGGTCGGATATGACAATTTTAATCGATGGTGTTCCAGCACGGTCAGTGGTTTCCAGAGGCCAGGCTAAATTGATCGCTAGCGCACTGGTGTTGAGCTATGCCGCCGTTCTTGAGGCGAAAAAAGGCGCGTATCCCATCCTATTGCTGGATGATTTGGGTGCGGAGCTGGATCAATTTCACCGACAACTTTTTTTTCGGCGGCTTGTCGAGATGGGGTGTCAGGTAATTGCGACCACGGCAGAGGACCCCCAGCAGCTTGTGAGTGATCCGGTCCTTCAATCGGCTACAGTGTTCCATGTGGAACACGGTGTCTTTACTCAGAAATAGCGGCGGTTTTATGGTACTTTGTGTCGCTGTGGTTCGGGTTCATTAGGAAAACTTCCATGTCAGACGAAAACAGTTACGACTCGGGCAGCATCAAAGTGCTCAAGGGCCTAGACGCGGTCCGGAAACGCCCCGGCATGTACATAGGGGATACCGAAGACGGCACTGGGCTGCACCACATGGTTCAAGAACTCGTGGACAACTCTATTGACGAGGCGCTTGCAGGGCACTGCGATACGGTCTACGTCACAATGCACCCGGAAGAAGCCATCACCGTGCGCGATAACGGCCGAGGCATACCCGTAGATCTGCACCCTAAAGAAAATGTCAGTGCTGCGGAAGTGATTATGACCACCCTTCACGCTGGGGGTAAGTTCGACGATAACAGCTACAAAGTCTCGGGGGGGTTGCATGGGGTCGGCGTATCTGTGGTCAACGCCCTTTCAGACGAGCTTCGGTTAACGGTTCGGCGGGACAATAAGGTCTATCAACAAACTTATGCCCTCGGTGTACCAGTGGCACCCTTAGCAGAGACCGGGGACACCCAAGAGCGGGGTACCGAGTGTTACTTCAGGCCATCGCCAGAAACCTTTCACAACATTAAATTCCAGTACGAAACCCTGGCAAAACGCCTGCGGGAGCTCGCTTTTTTGAACTCCGGCGTTTCTATTGTCTTGAAAGAAGAGCGCACTGGCAAAGAGGACACTTTTTTCTACGAGGGTGGCCTGCAGGCTTTTGTCGAGTACCTTAATCAGAACAAGCAGCAGCTCAACGAAGTCTTTCACTTCAGCACCCAAAGAGAGGACGGAATCGGTGTAGAGGTCGCCATGCAGTGGAATGATACGTTCCAGGAACAGGTGTTTTGCTACACCAACAACATCCCTCAAGGAGACGGTGGAACTCACTTAGCAGGCTTTCGTGGCGCATTAACCCGGACCTTAAATACCTACATTGAAAACGAAAATCTCATTAAGAAGGCCCAGGTGAGCACAACTGGCGATGATGCTCGAGAGGGCATCACGGCCGTGGTTTCCGTTAAGGTGCCGGACCCTAAATTCTCCTCCCAGACCAAGGATAAATTGGTGTCTAGTGAGGTAAAAACTGCGGTAGAACAAGAGCTTAGTAAGCATTTTGCCGATTATCTGGCCGAACACCCTCAAGACGCGAAAGCCGTTGTGGGTAAAATGATTGATGCCGCCCGAGCCCGGGAGGCGGCGCGGAAAGCCCGGGATATGACGCGACGGAAGGGCGCTTTAGACATCGCTGGCTTGCCCGGCAAATTGGCAGACTGCCAAGAAAAAGATCCGGCCCTGTCGGAGCTCTTTTTGGTTGAGGGTGATTCTGCGGGGGGGTCGGCAAAACAAGGCCGAGATCGCCGGACTCAAGCGATTTTGCCGTTGAAAGGCAAGATCCTTAACGTTGAAAAAGCGCGTTTCGACAAAATGTTGTCGTCTCAAGAAATCGGCACCCTGGTCACCGCATTGGGCTGCGGTATCGGCAAGGGTGAGTTTGACCCGGACAAGCTGCGATACCACAACATCGTCATTATGACCGACGCCGATGTGGACGGTTCCCACATTCGCACGCTGCTGCTGACCTTTTTCTTCCGGCAGATGCCGGAGCTGTTTGAGCGAGGTCACATTTATATCGCTCAGCCACCGCTGTACAAGGTGAAGAAAAACCGGCAAGAACGCTATGTAAAAGACGACGACGAATTGCAGGAGTACTTCCTGGGTATGTCGCTTCAAGACGCAAAGTTGTTCGTTAATCCAGAAGCGCCGGCGATTCAAGGAGAGGCGTTGGAAACCCTAATCGTCGCCTATCAAACCCTGATGCAAACGTTGTCGGA
>CAZWQK010000104.1:0-6568 GCA_964635835.1 uncultured Pseudomonadales bacterium | reverse complement strand
GTTGCACGACGTGGGCTCGAACCCGATGGCAAAAACCACAGGTATCGGACTTGAACAGTTGGTATGTCTCGCTCAAAGCGACTCCTTGATGATTCCCTGCCGCTTTCGACGCGTCGATAGTACAGGCGGGATCCGCGCAGGCAAACAGTGACCGCACTGGTCTGGGTTAGTAGACTCTGACACTAAAACAAATTCTATGTGAAGGAAGAGTAAATATGGCGCCGGCTGCAAAGAAAAGAACATCCGCACAAGCCGTTCAACGAACCCGCAACGCGGTGCTGGGATTTTTGAGCGTACTGGTCGCCGGCTTTGTAATCAGCACGTTGTATTTCGGCTCAGGTTTGTCGCAAAACCCCATACCCCAAGAGGGCAGCGATTACGAAGTAATCGGCAGCGCCGACATCGATACCCCAGCCCGCACGCTCAGCGTTGAAGAATATTTTTCCTATGCCTGTATCCACTGCAAGAACTTTGATCCAAAGCTGGAGGCATGGAGCCAAACTCTCGCCGATGACGTTGAATTTCAGCGCAAACCCACAGCTTTTTCCCGTGCCTGGAGCATACTGGCCCAGGGTTACTACGCGCTGGATAAAGCGGATGCCCTTGAAGGCAATCACGAGCAGTTGTTCAAAGCCATTCACAATGGCCGCCGCAACTTTGCCAGCGGCCAGGACATTGCCGATTACCTGGACTCAGAGGAGCTGCCCGCTGCGGCATTCATGCGGGCATTTAACAGCCGGGACGTCAGCAGACGACTGGCTAAAGCCGCCTCTGACACCCAGCGCAATGAAATTCGCGCTGTGCCAACCTTGGTCATCGCAGGCAAGTACCGTGTCAATATGGCCAACGGCGCTGATCGAACCCTTGAGGTCGCCGACTACCTGCTGGATCGTGAGCGCGCACTTATGCAGCACACTCAATAACCCGGGAAACCCACCGGCTCAGCTTGCTAGAAATCCCTCGTTAGCGTCAGCAATAGATCGCCACACTTGGTCCGCCAACGGCACCTGGAGGATATCCCGGTACTCTGGGTCGATAAGCACTCTGCGGCCGATCCCAGCCGCAAGAGCCGCTTCAAGGTCCGAGGGTTTATCGCCGAACATGATGCACTGAGCCGGGTCTAGCTCGAAGTCCGCAATCCCTTGCAGCAACATGCCAGGCTGCGGTTTTCGGCAGTTGCAGTGCTGCCGATACTGGCCCTGTCCATGCTCGGGATGATGAGGACAAAAATACACGGCATCGAGGTGAATACCCTGAGTCTTGAACTGGGCTTTCATCCACTGGTTCAGGCTTTGAAAATCCTGCTCGCTGTACAATCCTCGCGCAATCCCCGACTGATTGGTGACCACAATTAATCGGTATCCGGCTGCGGCAAATAATTTGCAGGCGTCAAAAACGCCGTCAATGAATTCGAAATCCTCGCTGCGGTATACGTAGCCTCGATCTACGTTGATTACACCGTCACGGTCAAGAAACACCGCTTTGCTCATCGTTGCTTGCTCGGGTGCGGCGTTTGATCCCCGACTATCGGCGCAGCGGCTGCTACCCGATCGAACATTTCGCGCACCCGATCCACGGTAATCTGCGCCATTAAATCTGAACCTTTGAGCCGATAACCCCAGGGTACTGGCTTAGCCGATTCACCGCGCTGAGCCCCTAGATTCTCGTGGTAGACCTCCACCACATAGGGCAAACAGGTATAGGGACCCGTGCGCCCGGGGTTTGAATGGGCATAAAGTCCAATCACCGGTGTCCCCACGGTCACCGCCATATGCGCCGGCCCTGTGTCCGGGGCCAGTAGCAACGCCGCTTCCTTGAGCACACACAACAGTTGCTTCAGGGAAGTTTTCCCCACCAAATTGAGAATACTGCACTTGGCTTTTTGGCTGATGGCCTCGCCCAGCTGCCGCTCCATGTCAGTTGGGCCTCCGGTTAGCACTGGGCTAAAGCCGGATTGGGCTGCGTAATCGGCCAGCGCCGCATAGCCTTCTACGGTCCAGTTACGCTCTGCCTTACTCGCTGCCGGGGCTATGGCGAAAGGTCGAGGCCGTCCTTCCAGTGCCTGCTGGGCCCAGATTTCGTCTTGCTCCTGATACGGCATCTGCCAATTCGGGCCAGCGTCCTCCACACCCATGGCGCGTGCGAATTGCGCAAATCCCTCTAGCACATGAGGCTCTTGCTGAGCCTCAATAGCTTTCGAAATGAACCAACCATGTCCCTCTTTCGCCCGTGCCTTGTCGAAACCGATTTTGACCGTGGCAGGCACCATGGCAGCAACCAGATTTGCTCGCAGCGCCACTTGCATGTGCAGTAGCACGTCGAAATGTCGCCCCCGTAATTGCTGTCCCAGCTGGCGGTAGGCACCAAGACCGGCATTTTTATCAAAAACAACAAACTCAATGCCGGGAAGTCCCTGAACAAGCTGGTATTCTACCTTGCCGATTATCCAGGTGATGGATGCTTGCGGATGGCGGCGCTGGATTCCTTGCACGGCGCTGACCGCATGGCACACGTCGCCAATAGCAGAGAGGCGGATGACGCAAATATTGTTCAAGGTCTTATATTCCGTCACGGCTTGTTTTCTTTGCTTGGTCTTAAAAACATTCTGTGATGCACTGGGCGAGGAGTCAAAAGTTGTTCCGAATTGAAGGCCATGGAAAACGAGTCCTACGATGACATTACTTGGTGACAGCCGCCGCACCGTAGAGCAGCCGGATCAGCAGAACACGCCCATTGAGCTGTGCCGGGTAGATGGTTCAACCACCCTGCTGCGGCTGCCGGCAACCCCAAAGACACTCACCCAGCGGTGGTTCGATCCGGAATTTTGGGATTCACAGGACAAAATCGTTGGCCGCGGTATCGGTCGCAGCACCACCCTTTTCTTTAAAGAGGCAGGTGCCACACACGTGCTGCGCCACTATCGGCGCGGCGGCCTGGTTCGAAAATTACTCAAGGAAACCTATCTATTCAGTGGCATCCGGCGATCCCGCATTTACCGGGAATTCGCCTTATTAAACCAGCTGGATCAGAGGCAACTTCCGGTTAGCAAGCCAGTGGCCGCCATCTTGCAAAAACGCGGCGTGTTTTACCGGGGCAGCATCATCACTCAAGCCATTCCTGGCTCATTGAATTTGTTAGAAATTCTACGGCAGCGCCAATTAACCCACGACGAGCTCCGGGCCTTGGGTAGGACGCTAGCTGCTTTTCACAGCAACGGCGTTGACCATGCCGACCTCAACATCGGCAACGTGCTTTTAGATTCCACTGGTCAGCCCCATTTGGTGGACTTTGATCGCGGTCGCCTGCGCCGGCCTCACCCTCGATGGCAACGCCGCAACATGAAACGCTTGAAGCGTTCTTTTTGCAAACAGCAGCGGCTGCATCAGAACTTGCACTGGACCCAAGATCACTGTCGGTTGCTCACTGACAGCTACTTTGAAGCCATGCCTGATCAGGCCAGGTTCCCGGGCCTATGACTCCTCGCCCTCTCTGATGGCGTCGATGATTTTGCTTGACGAATAACCCTCAACAAAATCCACCACCTGCACATGGCCGCCATTGGCCAAAACAAACTCAGCGCCGGCAATCTCGTCAGCGGCGTAGTCACCGCCTTTCACCAAAATGTCGGGGCGTACCTGCTCGATCAAGCGTGTTGGCGTATCGTCGTTCTCAGGTTCTCCGAAAGGAATCACCCAGTCGACACTTCTCAGCGCCTGCAGCACCCGCGCCCGAGCCGCCAGGGGATTGATGGGGCGGCCTGCTCCCTTGAGGCGAGTGATGGAATCATCGTTGTTCAGCCCAAGAACCAACCGGTCACCCAGTCGACGCGCCTGCGCCAAATACGCCACGTGACCGGCATGCAAAATATCAAAGCATCCATTGGTAAACACGATTCTCTCCCCTTTTTCCCGGGCCGCGGCAATTTGGGTTAGCGCGTCTGATGCAGAAGCGCCCACTGTATCCCTTGGGGAGGCAAAGCGTTCGCTAAGCTTGGCTTCCAGCTCAGTCCGAGAGACCGCCGCCGCACCCAGCTTGGTGACAACGAGACCAGCCCCAATGTTGGCAATGTCTACAGCCTGCTCAGGTCTAAAGCCAACACCCAACATTACCGCTAAGGTGGCAATCACAGTGTCACCAGCACCGGTTACATCGGCCACTTCTCTGACTTGAGCAGGAAAGTCGAATTTTTCCGATCCAGCGATTAACGACATACCCTTCTCAGACCGGGTTAGCAGCATGGCACCGATACCGCTGGCGGCTAGCAAGCTGCGAGCCGAGTCCGTAAGGGCCGCTTCGGAACTGGTTTGGCCTCCTGCTGCCAGGAATTCAGTTAAGTTTGGCGTCACGTAGTGAGCACCGGCATAGCGCCGCAAATCTGCGCTTTTCGGGTCGACCAAAACACGCTTGCCCGCGCCTGTGGCCTGCTTGATCATTTCTGGAATGGCGCCCAATGAACCTTTGTCGTAGTCAGAAAAAATAACCAGGTCGCACTGATCCAAGCAGGCCGCTAAGCGCTGGAGCAGTTGGTCACTAAACTCAGCGGCGAAGGGTTCCTCCAGATCGAGCCGCACCACCTGTTGCTGCCGACTGACAACGCGCATCTTCACGATGGTTGGCTGAGCCTCCTGGATCACCAGCTGGGATTCGATACGCTCTTGGGCCAGCAACTCAGTTATCTTGTGGCCGTATTCGTCGTCGCCCACCAACCCGACTAAACTAACCTTGGCGCCCAGATGCGCAACGTTGCGCGCCACATTAGCCGCGCCGCCTAATTTATCTTCCAGTCGATTCACCGCGACCACCGGCACTGGGGCCTCGGGAGAGATTCTGCCGGTATCGCCAAGCCAGTACCGATCCAGCATCACGTCACCAACAACCAAAACACGCACTTGATCCAACTTGTTTAACAGGGACAGATCCACGGTTTACCTCAATCAGCTGCAGGCCAGATCAATGGCTTCACAAAGCCAATGACCCAGAAACATGTGTGCTTCCTGGATGCGAGCGGTTTCATTGGCCCCAATGACAATGGCAAGTTGAGCGATGTTTTTTATCTGGCCACCATCGCGACCAGTTAGCGCAACGGTGTAGGCACCCAACTCGTTGCCAGCGCGCAGCGCGGCGTTGACGTTCTCGCTATTCCCGGACGTTGATAGACCGATGATGACATCTTTATCCGTAGCCAGCCCCTGAACCTGCCGAGCGAATACCGTTGCGAAGTCATAGTCGTTGGAGTGAGCCGTTAAGATAGAGCTATCCGTGGTCAGTGCAATGGATGCCAGCGGCCCTCGCTCTGCACTGTAGCGAACCATAAATTCCGCCGCCAGATGCTGGGCATCCGCGGCGCTACCACCATTGCCTGCCCAGAGAATTTTGCCGCCTTGATTCAGACACTCCATGCAGCGCTGAGCAAGCTCGGTGACTTGCCCCTGATAATTTGTCATCTCGGCGAACACTGCACGATGACGGTCCAAGCTCTCACTAAAACTCGCGTTGAGCTTCTCCGGGCCTAAAAGCAGGGTCTGATTGCTGGAGCGAGGCTCCGAAGGCGAGCTTGCCATGAAATCTCCTTTCGCTTACGAGCGCTAGGTCGCGCTTGGGACATGGCGCACAGGCTATCGCAAAACGAGGCTGGGCGCAGAAACAAATCGCCACCTGCAAAGCGTAATCGTCAGATTGAGTTTCGGTGGTGGCCTCTCTACCATGGAAACGTCGCGTCGAGCGCTTTTTCTAGGACAGGCTTTGTCAGCTTTGATGCCAGCGGATTTGTTGAACCAAGCACATCGTGTTCTGTACATGACCCACTTAGCCATTGGTGACTTCGTCTATCAGGGGCCCCACCTGCAGGCGCTGCAGCAGGCCTACCCGAACATTCAGCTCGATATTTGGATCGACGACCTCCGAAGCACCAGCAAGGCTTGGCATCAAGGCCGCAACACCACATTGTGCCAGTGGCTTGATGACCTGCCTTTCATTAATCACATCTACCCTATTGCCGAAAACAACAGTCATCGCCAAGCCCTGATCAGGCAGGCCCAAGAGCGTAACTATGATGCAATTATTTTTATCGCCACCCAGCGATCGCACCTGTTCGCCAAGGCTGCGCGCGCAATCTCTCATACCGCCTGTATCGTCGGAACGCGGGCCAAGGGATACCAAAACCCGCTGGGCAAGTGGTGGCGATTTCGTCAGATCAACGGGGTACTAGATGAGAGCCGCGTGCCCGACACCGCCCAGCAACACATCAGCAGCCTTTACGGGCATCGATTTCAAGCCCTGGTAGGCGTTAAGTCCGAGGCTGCTACTTTGGCGATTTCACCACCTGCGGCGTGGCGCCAGCGCACCCGCCAACGCCTCGACGCCTTAGACCCCGAGGGTGCTTGCAGGTGGGTGCTGATTAACCATCTGTCTACCAGCGTCAAACGGGATCTGAGTTGGTCAAAGACCCTGGAACTGATTACCGCCCTGCATAAACGTTACCGGGCCTTAAGCTTCGTCCTGAATCTGCCGCCAGACCAGTTCCAGGCCGTGGAAGAACGTTTGCATCAGGCAAACGAGGAACATCAGG
>CAZWQK010000103.1:0-6576 GCA_964635835.1 uncultured Pseudomonadales bacterium | reverse complement strand
CACTGGGCCTCAGTCCAAATCCGGCCACCAGCCTACTGGCAAATTCCTGAGCTTGTTGGTGGTGGGTTTTGCTCCCCAGCTTCGGCAGAGTCAATGTTTGACGACGCACGGGGCCGTGCTGAGCCAGCTGCAACTGACCGGAGAGGCCTGAGCCTAGAGTCGTTACAGCAGCCTGGCTGGGTTCAGGGTGCTCCAGCATCACTATTGCGCCCAGCACTGCTAATGCGCCCCAGTAGCGTATTGCCGCCAATCGACCAATGCCTTGGGTCGTCACTGCCAACAGCCTGGCGAACTTTTTATGCATAACCATGTCGCTTTTCCCGCATCCTGGAAACGTCCATTTGGGCGATGTCAATTTGTGCAGCAGCCTGCCCAAGAGATTGTGAAGGAAAAGTGAAAAAATCTGTAGAAAAAATGAAGGCGGCCCAAGGTCTTGAGCCGCACCACACAGTACAGCGACAACCGTTTAGCCGGCGCGCAAAGCCTCAATGATACCCGCCCGCTGTTCCTCATTGGATACTGGGAACGAGGCTGAGGTGCGATCCACGAAGCCTCCGTAGCGACGCAGCATCTCAGGGGCGATTTCTTGTGGCTCACCCATAACGCCAAAGGCGTTAATGATGTCATCGGTGATTAAGGTACCCATTTCTTTCCAGCGGCCCTGCTTGGACATGGTGTTCAGTTCGCCCTGCAGGTCTCCCATACCAATGGAATCCAGTACGCCTTTGTAGGCCGGGGTGGAGCCGTAAAAGGCAATACGTTCCTGGGTCGCGACCTTGCTGGCCGCAAATTCTTCCTCGTCGCGGCCAGTAACCACGAAGCAGGAGTAGGACAGCTCAAAACCATCGCGACTCTTACCGGCTTTCGCCAAGCCTGCCTCAATGGCGGGTAGCGTTACCGAGTCGATGTAGGCTTGGGTGCTGAACGGATGAATAATCATGCCGTCTGCCACCTCGCCGGCAACCTCGGTCATTTTTGGCCCCACCGCGGCCAATATCACCTTAGGAGCCCCATATTCCGTGTCTTTCGGCGTAAAGGCCGGGGTCATTAGCGTGTGCTGGTAGTGCTCGCCCACAAACTGCAGTGGCTCGCCCTGATACCAATTTGCCCAGATTGCACGCATGGCCAAAATCAGCTCCCGCATCTGCGCCGCTGGGCCGCCCCAAGGCATGCTGAAACGCTTGGTGATGTGCGGCTTAATCTGGGAGCCCAGGCCCATGGTAAAGCGCCCCTTGGAATACGCGTTTAGATCATGGCCAATATTGGCCAGGTTCATGGGGCTGCGCGCAAAGGCAACGGCAATAGAGCTGGCAATCTCTAGCTTTTCACTGTGTTCCGCTGCCAGCAGCAGGGGAAAAAACGGATCGTGGTTCATTTCTGCCGTACGCACGCCGTCATATCCCTGAGCTTCGATGGCTTTTACCGCCTGGGGAATATCGTGCAAATCAAGATTAATACCGGTATCAACTTTCATATCGTCCTCCTCGTTAACTCGTTTAGGGCCAGTGTCTGATCAGGCAGACAGCTGCCGAATGATTTCAAGGCGCTTGTCCTTAGGTATGTTGGCGTAGGCTGCCGAGGTGCGGTCCACAATGTCGCCGTAGCGCGCTTTCATCTGCCCGGCTATGGTCTCGGGCTCACCTATCACCGCAAACTCCTTCATGATGTCCGGCGTGATCAACTCACCCATTTCATCCCAACGCCCTTGCTTGGACATGGTGTTCAACTCGTCCTGCAGTTCACCGACACCAATACTCTCCAACACCGGCCGATAGGCTGGAGTGGAGCCATAAAATGCAATCTGCTTACAGGTTGCCACTTCAGCTTCGCGCATTTCTTCTTCCGTCTGGCCGGTCACTACAAAGGCCGGATAGCTGATTTCAAAATCCGCTCGAGACTTCCCTGCTTTGGCAAACCCTCGTTCTAGGGCGGGCAAAGTAGTTTCACGCAAATATTTTTCCGTAGTGAAGGCATGAGCGATTACCCCATCCGCCACCTCACCAGCCACCTCGGTCATTAGCGGCCCTACCGCAGCGAGGAAAACCTTAGGGGCACCGAATTCGTTATTGGTGGGGGTAAAAAACGGCGTCATCAGGGTGTGGGTATAAAACTGGCCAGTGAATTCCAGGGGCTGCTGCTCGTGCCAGCAGTCCCATATGGCACGCATGGCCATAACGTACTCACGCATTCGCGCAGCAGGACTGGACCAAGGCATGGAGAACCGCTTGGTAATATGAGGCTTAATCTGGGAGCCAAGGCCCAGGACGAAGCGCCCCTTGGAGTAGGCGTTCAGATCATGCCCGATGTTGGCAAGCGTCATGGGCGAGCGCGCAAAGGCCACCGCAATGGACGTCATCAACTCTACTTTTTCGGTGTTCTGGGCAGCAACCAGCAAAGGAAAGAACGGATCATGAGCCGTCTCCGCGGTCATAACACCCGCATAGCCCATTTCTTCCAACTCAGCAGCCTGGGCACCAACCGTGCTCAGATTAAGACCGACACCGCCATCCACTTTCATTGCTCTCTCCTGTCGCCGTTATTGTTATTGGTTTTGTGCCATCAGCGTTGCCACCGAATCAACCGAGCATAGCGTACTTTTGCCCGGGCGTTATTCCGAGGCTAATCCCTGGTAGAGCGCCTGCGCGCACAGACCCTCAATGGATTCGCCGCTATGCTCGTAGCTCTGACCATCGGGCTGAAGCTCCGCCCAATAGTGACAAACCGACACTCGATCCGTATCAAAGGTCAGCTCATACACTAAAGCATTGGGGTGCTTAATCTGACCCACCTGGTGAGCGGGCAACCCCAGAAAATGGCTTAACGCTGCTCGGGAAACCACGCCATGGGTGACGATGCCAAGGCATTCGGGTTGCGCCCACTGGTTCATTAACGAGGTAAAACGCTGCACCAGGTCGGGAATGTTTTCCCCGCCACCGGGCCGGTGATGATAGGCGTCGGCGTTTCGCGCCGCCCAATCCTGCGGATACTCTTGTCGCACTTGTTCCAAGGTCTTACCGGACCAAGAGCCGCAATCTCGTTCCACCAGGCTGTCAGAATAATGCAGGGGTATGCCAAGAGATAGGTTAATCAGATCCGCGGTATCCCGGGTGCGGCTGGCTGAGGACACCCAGCAACAGTCGGGCTTGGCCAATTGGTTGACCAGCCTGCCGTGGGCAAGGGCCTGCTGCCTGCCTCGCTCAGTTAGGGGCGAATCCAACCTGCCCTGCATTCTTCCCGCAACGTTCCACTGGGTCTCCCCATGGCGGAAAAGGTACAGCTTTTTTGCCGTCATAGGTGAAGGTTACCTAAGCTACCTGGCGCTCCCACTAAGCGAACTGGAAAGCGCTGGCAGTGAAGGCGGCGAAGGTTCGCTTAACATCCTCGCGATTGCCGGCCAAGGGCGCAATGATGTGCGTGTCAACGCCGCCATCCGCATCGGCTTGGATACGCTCTTGGATCTCTCCCTCGTTACCGATGATGGCGATTTCGTCGATCATGGCATCGGACATGGCACTGGCGGTTTTATCTCGGTCTTTGGCCGCCCAGCCTTCGGCAATTTGCGCGGCGGCTTCGGTGTATCCCGCCCACGCAAGAAAGTTGTTGTATACCGGCGTTGCGTAGTAAGGCCCAAAGGCCGCCCGAAAGAGATTGCGGCCGTATTCTTTGTCGTCGGTGCACAGCACCATGGCTCGGTTGACGATCTCCACATCCGCCGGATCTTTTCCCGCGGCCCTAGCGCCTACTGCCATATGCTCCATCATTTTGGGCAGCGCGGCCTTGGGCCAAAGATTGAAGATCACGCCGTCGCCGACTTGGGCGGCCATTTCGATCATCTTCGGTCGCAGCGCGGCCAGATAGATGGGTGGTGAATTCTCCATGGGCGCCTGACGATACCCGCGGCTAAACACAGTCTCGCCATCATAGTCAGTTTTGGCACCGGTAAGCATAATTTTTACCAGCTCGGCCGTTTCGCGGACTCGGGTCAGCGGTTTATCCAGCGGGATGCCGTTGAATTGGCCCATGATGGTTTGGCTTGAGGATCCCAAACCAAGAATGAAGCGTTCCGGTAGCAGCTGACCGAGCACATTAGCTGACGCCGCCAGCACCGAAGGAGAGCGGGTGTATACCGGTGTTACCGCCGTGCCAATACGAATAGCCTGGGTGTGATGGGCGATGGCGGCTACCTGGGTCAGCGTATCCGGCGCGCCGGAATCACTAAACCAGGCGTCAGGAATACCGTTTTCCTCGGCCCAACGGATTCGCTCTACTGTGTCGGCAATTCGTGGCCCTGCAGGTAGCGTAACCGCTATACGTTTCCTCGACATAACATCCCCCATCGCAAAATCTAAAAGCAGAAGCCTCGCACTTTGCCCTCTATGAGATCAAGCCGTATCCTCCGGTTTTTCCTATGAGATGAGGACGAGATGAGCGACGTAGAACTAACCCCAGTAAGAAAGGCCCACAGATTTGACGCTCAGGCCTTGGAACAATACCTGCAGGCTCATGTCGAGGGATTCTCTGGCCCCATGGAGGTCAAGCAGTTTGAGGGCGGGCAATCCAACCCAACCTTTCAGCTGATCACTCCTAACCAGCGCTACGTGCTACGCAAACAACCACCAGGTGAGCTGCTGCCGTCTGCCCATCAGGTCGATCGAGAGTACCGAGTCATGCACGGCCTTTGGGAAACTCAGGTGCCGGTGCCCAAAATGTTTTGCCTTTGCGAAGACCCCGCGGTAATTGGCACTAAGTTCTACGTCATGGAGATGGTCGAAGGCCGTTTATTTACCGAGACCCGACTGCCGAGCCTAAGCGGTGAAGAGCGCCGGGCCATTTACCTGGATCTGGCAAGAGTCATGGCCCTATTGCACAGCGTTGACCCCGCAACCGTCGGCCTTGAATCTTTTGGGCGCCCCGGGAACTACTACGAACGCCAGATCGGTCGATGGAGCAAGCAATACATTGCCTCGAAAACCGAGGAGCTGCCCGCCATGGACAAGCTCATGGAGTGGCTACCCAACAACATTCCCGAAGAGGCTGGGTCAGTCATCGTTCACGGCGACTATCGTTTGGGTAATGTCCTGATTCACCCTACGGAGCCACGAATTGTTGCGGTGCTGGATTGGGAACTTTCCACCTTAGGCGATGGGTTAGCGGACTTAGGCTATTTGTGTCAGGACTATCATGGTGACGCTTACGATGACGAGGGCCTTGCGGGTGCAGACTTTGCCGCGCTGAATTTGCCAACCGAGGAAGAGTTCGTCGCCGAGTACTGCAAGCATGCAGGCCGGGACCGCATCGCTAACTGGCACTTCTATCTGATTTACAACATGTTCCGATCCGCCGGCATTATTCAGGGCGTGTACAAGCGCGGTCTCGATGGCAACGCCAGTTCTGCCAAAGCCCTCGAGTACGCAGACGCAGCGCGCATGAGATCCGAGCGCGGCTGGGCGCTGGTAAACGAAAAAAAGGGGGCTTAGCCCCCTTATTCTGTCTGTGCTCTTCCGCCTTTTTCAGGCTGCGCTGCTACCGCAGCAGCTTGCTCTAGAGCATCTCTTCGGCGACCACCTGCAGGGCAGCAGGGTTTCGGCACCCAAGCAGCATGCTTGATACATGGCCGTGGCTCTCAGCAGTCTTCCAGCGAGACAGTCGCTCGCGGATGCGATCCGCAGGTCCCACCAGAGCGCAGGCGTCGATAAGTTCCTTAGGCACAGCGGCCATTGCCTCATCTTTCTTACCGGCCAGGTACAGGTCTTGAATTTTTACCGCTGCGTCCTCGAATCCCAGGCGCTTGCAGTAATCGTTGTAGAAGTTTTTGTCGCGAGCGCCCATTCCTCCGATATATAAGGCCATAGCACCGCGCACGGGCATCATGCACTGATCCACATCATCCCCCATCACTACGGTAACGAAGGGCGCAATTTCGAACTGGGTGAGATCCTTTTTACCAGCTTTCGCAAAACCCTTTTCGATAGGACCTTGGAACACAGAGTACTGTTCTGGATCCATCCACACCGGGAAAAAGCCGTCGGCAACTTCTGCCGCCGCAGCCACGCCGTTATCGGTAATAGTTGCCGCGAAAATCGGAATGTCTTCCTCACAATGCAAGATACTTTTCAGCGGCTTACCCAAACCGGTGGCATCTTCGCCTTTATAGGGCAAATTGTACATGCTGCCTTCAAAGGTCAGCTCGCCTTCCCGGGCAAAGATGTCCTTCATAATTTGGATGTATTCGCGCAACCGGCTGACTGGCTTGCCGTAAGGCACGCCGTGCCATCCTTCAACTACCTGTGGACCCGAAGCACCCAATCCGCAAATGAAGCGGCCTCCTGACAACTCGGCCAGACTCATTGCCGTCATCGCCGCCATCGCTGGGGAGCGAGCAGGCATTTGCATAATGGCGGTACCTACCTTCAGGCGCTCGGTCTGAGCCAAAATCCAGGCCGCCGGCGTAACGGCGTCAGACCCATAGGCCTCGGCTGTCCACAGTGAGTCGTATCCCAAGCTTTCCGCGTGCTTGATGGCATCCATCGCGATGTTAAATTTGCGACCGGAATACCCCGCTATAATTCCCAGCTT
>CAZWQK010000102.1:0-6590 GCA_964635835.1 uncultured Pseudomonadales bacterium | reverse complement strand
CCGGCGAATAAAAACCTCGCGTTTATCGTAACGCTTGAAGGCCGTGATGCGTTTGGCCGAGACAGTCGCCGGGCCATCGTGCAAGCGCCTCGATCGCTGCCCCGTGTTATTGAACTGCCGGAAGAGTTGAACGGCGGCGAGTCCTGCTTCGTGCTACTGGCGTCGGTGGTTCGGCACTTTGTTTCTGATTTGTTCCTAGGCATGAAAGCGACTGGCTGTCATCAGTTCAGGGTTACGCGCAATAGTGATCTTTTTGTCGATGAAGAGGCCGTTGATGATTTGCTTCTGGCGCTGGAGGGAGAGTTGTCGGCACGACGATTCGGTGACGCTGTGCGGCTTGAGGTGGCGGCGGATTGCCCACCGGAGGTAGCGGAATTTCTCATGGAGCAATTCGGTTTAACCGAGCGTGACGTCTATTTTTGTCAGGGCTCTGTGAACCTTGGGCGCATGGCGGCAATTCCCGAGTTGGTCAGCAGATCGGACCTGAAGTTTCCAGGATACGTGCCGCGGGTGCCGGATCGCCTGCGCAATTCGGAAAATATTTTTGAGACCATTCGCGCTGGCGACGTGCTGTTGCATCATCCGTACGAGTCTTTTGTCCCCTTTGTAGACCTGCTGAACCAGGCAGCCAAAGATCCCCAGGTCGTTTCCATCCGTCAAACCCTTTATCGCACGGGTACGGCCTCGAGAGTGGGCGAAGCATTATTGAAAGCAGCGCGCTCTGGTAAAGATGTCATGGTGGTCATCGAACTGCGGGCACGCTTTGACGAAGCGGCCAACATTGAGTTAGCAAACGCTCTGCAGGCCGCCGGGGCCCAAGTGGTCTATGGTGTGGTAGGCCACAAAACACACGCCAAGATGAGCATGATAATCCGCAGAGAGGGGCGCCGGTTGGTTCGCTATGTGCACTTGGGCACCGGGAACTACCATGAGGGAACGGCGCGAACCTACACAGACTACGGTTTGTTTACCTGCGACCAGGAGTTAGGTCAGGACGTACAACGAATTTTTCAGCAGATTGCCGCCCTGGGGAAGGCCGGCAAGTTAAAAGCGCTGCTGCAGAGTCCATTCACCCTGCATTCGGGGATTTTGGAACTGATCGAAGAGGAGCGTCTGAAAGCAACAAAAGGTGAGCCAGCGTTGATTCAAGCGAAGATGAATGCGCTGACCGAACCGGAACTGATTCGCGCCCTCTACCAAGCTTCGCAAGCGGGAGTCCGTATTGACTTGATCATTCGCGGGGTGTGTTGCCTGCGACCAGATGTCAGCGGAGTGTCCGAAAACATTCACGTTTACTCAGTGATTGGCCGTTTTCTTGAGCATATGCGAGTGTTTTGTTTCGGTGTTGAGGAGGGTCGCAGGATCTTTTTGTCCAGTGCCGACTGGATGGACCGCAATTTTTTCCGCAGAGTGGAAACGTGTTTTCCGCTCCGTGATCCTGCCCTTGCGAAACGCGTCTACCGGGAAGCGATAACCCACTATATTAGTGACAACCAACAGAGCTGGGAGCTAATGAATGATGGGGGTTACCGTAAGCGCAAGACCCGAGGCAAACCTTACTCGGCACAAAGGGCGCTGCTGGAGGAGCTTACGGACTGGAAATAGCCCTTAAGCGGCTCGGATTTCCAAACTGATGCCCACAGCCGCGAGCAGTTCAACCTCGTTTTGCAAATCCAGGCGAGTCAGCGGATGCTCCTTAAGATAGCCCCGGTCAATGGTCAGGGCGATGTTCAGCTGGCTTCGCTGAACCTGGCTGCTAACGGACATGGTGGGCTCCTGAGCAGTACTGCGATGGCGGTGCAGTAATGCGGCTAAACGTAACAGCAGGCCTAATTTCACAACCCACGGGGGGCTGGGCTCCAGCATGGAGAGCTGGAGTTTGCGCCGGTGCACGCCGACCAAGGTAGCCAGTTGAGCCTGTTCAGTTCTTGAAAATCCAGGCATGTCCATGTGCGACAACAAATAAGCGCCGTGCTTGTGATAAGCGTTGTGGGAGATATCCATACCAATTTCATGCAGCTGGGCTGCCCATTTAAGCAGTTGTCCCAAGGTATCGGGGCTTAGCTCCCAATTGGTGTGTATCTGTTCAAAAAAAGCGGTAGCGGTCCGCTGAACGCGCAGTGCTTGTTGTTGGTCGATGGCAAAACGCTGGCACAAATTCGCTACGGTTTGGTTGCGAACGTCGGAATTTCGCTTGCGTCCAACCAGGTCGTAAATCACGCCTTCGCGAAGTGCGCTTTGGGAGGCCTCCATGGAGTGCAGCTCAAAGGTGCGAAATATCGCAATGAGAATGGCGAGCCCGCCAGGGAACACATCGGCCCGTTCCACAGATAATCCCGGCAGGGGTTTGGCGCCGCCTAGGTCCATTATTTGCTGTTGAATGCAAAAGAGATTTTCCAGCGTTATTTGGGTGCCAAGATTGAGGGCGGCCTGTACCGACAGCACGCTGTTAATGGTGCCCGACGCACCAATGACTTGATTCCAGCCGGACTGCAAATAGGTTTGCGTAATGGGCTCCAGTTCTATTAGAGCGTCGTCGATAGCTCGTCGAAATGCTCGGGTCAAATTCTCTTCAGACTCAAAGTGTTTACGCGTCATCGACACGCAGCCCATATGCAGGCTTTCCAGTGCACTGGGCGAGAAGTTATGACCAACAATTAGCTCGGTGCTGCCGCCACCAATATCGACAACCAGCTGCCGCTTGGTGTTCTCGCCCAGGTCCTGGCAAACACCCAGGTAGATGAGTCTTGCTTCTTCTCGGCCCGAGATGATCTCAATTGGGTGCCCCAGGGTTTCTTCCGCTTGGGCAACAAAAGCGCTATTGCGCGAGAGCTGGCGAAAAGTGTTCGTGCCCACGATGCGAAGATTTTCCGCAGCAATGGGGCGGATACGCTGAGCCATTCGCGTCAAGCACTGCAGCGCACGCTGGCTGACGTCTCTGCTCAACCGTCCGCCTTCCATTAAGCCCTCGCCAAGGCGCACCATCTCCTTGTATTTATCGATGACGACAATACGGCCCTGGTTCTCTTGGGCAATCAGCAAGTGAAAACTGTTGGAGCCAAGATCAAGGGCGGCCAGCTGTGGTGTTTTTGCGTTCACGTTAATCTTGAGCGGCCCTTGCTGATAGCAGAAAAAAGACTAGCAATAGCGCGACTTAAAATCTGCCCTCGCTGGCGGAAGTTTATGCAAGTAGCGAGCACATGTCTCGGCGGTGACTTGTGGGAAGCGCTGGGTGCGCAGATAAGAGCGGGCCAGTATCATGACATTTTTCGACAGGTTAGCCCGCAGTGAAAACAGACAGACCAGGTCAATCCACGGTCAGGGTTGATTTGCACGAAATTGTTGTCACACACCTCAACGCCCCTTGGCAGCGCCCAGTCGCTGCTCATTCCGCGGCAGCGTTTAATGCAATCCACCCTTGGGTAACCGATAGCGCAAAGCCGCTGATTATTGACTCCTGCTGTGGCACCGGCGACAGCACTCGCCGTTTGGCCGCACAATTTCCAGATGCACTGGTATTGGGCGTCGATAAATCAGCGGACCGATTATCCCGCCACCAGCAGGGTCCGGAGCAAAACTACGCAGTGCTGCGGGCAGACGTGAATGACTTTTGGCGTCTCGCCGCAGCAGCAGGATGGCGGCCCCGGCAGCATTACTTGCTTTACCCCAACCCGTATCCCAAGGCCGCTCAGATTCGTAAGCGCTGGTATGGTTCCCCGGCTTTTCCGTCCTTGCTGGCCCTTGGCGGTCTGCTAACGGTAAGAAGCAACTGGGCGATTTATGCTCAAGAATTCGCCTTGGCGTTGCGCGCGGCGGGATTTACCAGCAGGGAAAGCCAGGTATCCGGCGCGCCGGCTCTCAGCGCTTTCGAGGCGAAATATAGTGAGCGCGGCGATAAACTGTACGAGGTGATTTGTGATTTGGGCGGGCATACGGATCCCGCGCATAGAGTCTACGAGTTTTGATATGGGCCATACACTCGGCATAGCGGCGAAAGCCAAGTCCCCACCGGGTCTCAATGGGTCCGGGTTCAGAGTTTTCAGAGTTGATAGTGTCAGAAAGGCCGGCACGTCCCTAGAGCATTTGGTGCAAAGCCGTTAAGCTCTCCGTACATGTAATGGTATCCATTATCTTGGTTGGCACAGGGTTTGTTGGGTAAGCCCAGGCGGATGAAAACCAGTAAGCAATAACAAGATGAGAGGAAATAGTGGTACGACTTAGCGACTTGCCCGAATACGAGCGGGAGCATCTACTGGCCAAGGCGCTACCGCCCATGACGCCGGCCCAGTGGGTTCCGCCCAGTAAACCTTTGCAGCAGATGCGAGTGGCCCTTATCACAACGGCGGGCCTGCACTTTCGCGACGAGGCAGGCTTCGATTTTCTTGATGCCAGCTTCCGCCCTATCCCCAGCGAAGCCAGCGGCGATGCGTTAGTCATGTCCCATAGTAGCGTGAACTTCGATCGTTCCGGCTTCGCCGAGGATGTGAACCTGGTGTTCCCAATTGATCGTTTTCGAGAACTTGCTAACCAAGGACGCATCGGTTCCTTAGCAGACGTGCATTACAGTTTCATGGGGGCAGGGCATACACCCGAAGCTTATGAGGAGGGTGCTGGCCAGGTGGCCGGACTGCTCAAACAAGATCAGGTCGATGCAGTATTTCTTACCCCGGTCTGACCTAACTGCACTCGCGCCGTGTGCGCGCTGGGCTACTACTTGGAGCGGGCAGGCATCATGACGGTGAGTATTGCGTTAGTTCGTGAAAATGCCGAAAGCCTGCGGCCGCCGCGCAGCCTTTGGGTGAGTTTCCCACTGGGTCGCCCACTGGGTGTCCCCGGTGATGCGGCTTTCCAGCATCGGGTGATTAATGCGGCTCTTGAATTGTTGGACCGGGACAAGGGGCCAGTGCTGGCGGACTACCCGGAGGATGCGCCGAGGATCGTCACGGAGAGCGCGCCGGCCTGTCCGGTATCGTTTCGTCCTGACGGCGCTTCCTGGCAAGCTCGTCTATTGAGCGAATTCGCCGCACTGCGCTCTTGGTACCAGATTGGTCTGAGCCGCCGTGGTCGAACCCTTGTCGGGGTCAGCGATACCGCCCCGGAAGACATCATCAAGCGCTTAGCCGAGGATCTAGACAGCCAGCGTTTACCAACGGATTTAGTTTGGTTCAAAAAGGCCATCGAAGACGTGAAGACCTACTATCTAGAGGCCCTCACGGCCCAACCGGGTCAGTACGATCAGGCGACGCTATATGCAACCCTGTGGCGAGACACCCAGATGGGTGCCGGCCTGCGCTGGTTTCACGATCAGTTTGCCTCCCACCCCAAACTATCGGGTTTCGCCCGCATCGTGCTGCCCAGGGAGGCGCTACAAATTGCAAAGGAAGATTCACCACCGGAGACTTGAATATGGAGATTAGTCCACTCAGTAAAAATTTTGTTGCTGATGTGGTTGGTGCTGACATTACCACCCTCAGCGACGAGAATTTCGAAAGGATTTATCAGGCCTGGTTGCAGTTCGGCGTGCTGCGTCTGCGCAATCAGCCTTTAGACGAAGAAGCCCTGCAGAGTTTCAGTCGTCGATTTGGGCCGCTAGAGGAAGCGCCCATGGGACGCATGTCCGCCGAAGCAAAAGCCAAAATTAAGAATCGTTACGTAACCCAACTGTCGAACATAATTGAAAACGGCCGCCCCATCGGCGGCTTGGGAAACTCTGAGGCCAACTGGCACTCGGATATGACCTACGTGGAAACGCCGCCGCCGGCCAGCGTTTTGTTGGGCATCGAAATACCGGCAACCGGTGGCGACACACACTTTGCGGATCAGCAGGCCGCGTATGAATGGCTACCAGAATCCCTGCGCGCTCGTATCGACGAGCTAACCATCAAGCACGATGCGGCCCATACCAGCGTGGGTACCCTGCGAGCTGGGTTTGAACCCTTTGACGACCCCAGAGACGCGCCCGGGGCTGTTCATCCCATGGTCCGCGTTCACGAGGAGACCGGTAAGCGCGTGCTTTATTTAGGCCGGCGAGAGTGGGCCTATGTTCCCGGGCTTTCTTTAGACGATAGCGAGGCGCTGCTGGACGAGCTTTGGGCCCACGCAGCAACCCCAGACAATTCCTGGAGTCAGCGTTGGCAGCCCGGTGACCTGATTATTTGGGATAACCGGCGGGTTCTGCATCGCAGAGACGACTTCCCGGCCCAGTCCAGGCGATTGATGAAACGCTGTCAGGTGCTTGCTCGCACGGCTTAACAACTTGCCTAACCGGGACTTACAGCGCCGGCGGATAGCAGGGCGGCTTTGTCGCGGAGTAATAGCCTTCGCTGAATGGTTTGCATGGGGTAAGGTGATCCGAGCGCTGATACATTGTGAGCGCTTTTAGGAAATACTGGCTGCGCGCGGCCCAGCCCAGATCATGGCGAGCATACCCAGGAGGTCCTAACAGGATTTGGTCTGGCCAAAGACCGTATCGCTGGGATGAAGGATGCGGGTGTCGTGGCTCAGGCGGTAGCGGCGGACTCCGGTGGGCGTAGCCAGTACATGGCTATGCCCGGAGGCACCATGATTAAAGCCAGGGTAATCAGGGCGAT
>CAZWQK010000101.1:0-6715 GCA_964635835.1 uncultured Pseudomonadales bacterium | reverse complement strand
GCCTTGGCGCAAAACGTTGCGGCAGCAACGCTGCTTGGTCGCACTCGTCCAATGAAGGAATCCAGCGGTGCGACGCTAAAACTTGCTTTTGACGGTGATTCGGTGCTGTTTTCCGATGAAGCAGAGCGTGTCTACCAGCAACGGGGCTTAGAAGCTTTTAGTGAGTCCGAGCAGGACCGGGCTAAGACGTCTTTGGCGGGAGGGCCTTTCAAGGCGTTTTTGGGGGCTTTGCACCGTTTACAGCAGGAATTTCCAGAAGGGCAAAGCCCCATTCGAACAGCCTTAGTGACGGCTCGGGGAGCACCCGCTCACGAGCGGGTTATCCGAACCCTGCGGGACTGGGACATTCGTCTGGACGAGTCCTTGTTTCTGGGCGGAATGGATAAAACCGCGTTTTTGCGGGCCTTCGAGGCAGACATCTTTTTTGATGACCAAGCGACACACTGCGATCGCGCAAACCCCCACATACCCTCTGCCCACGTACCTCACGGCGTGGTGAATACGAAATTAAACGAATCAGAATAAAAAATATCCTTTTATAACTAAAAGGGTAGAATGCACCCACTTTCTTAAGTGGAACGCATCCAATGAAACTGCAGCAGCTTCGCTACATCGTTGAAGTGGCAAAACACGACCTCAACGTGTCTGCCACAGCTCAGGCCCTGTTTACATCCCAGCCTGGCGTCAGCAAGCAGATTCGCCTGTTGGAAGACGAACTGGGTGTCGAGATCTTTGTCCGCAGCGGTAAACACCTGACCCAGGTTACCCAGGTGGGCCAACAAATCATTGATATGGCAACCGAGGTGTTGCGTCAGACGGGCACCATCAAACAAATCGCCCAGGAGTGTTCTGACGAGGCAGTAGGGGATCTAACCATTGCCACCACCCATACCCAGGCACGTTACGCCCTGCCTCAGGTAATTCGCCAATTTACTGACGCTTATCCCGACGTTGCCCTGCACATGAAGCAAGGTACGCCGGCGCAAATCGCCGAGTTAGCGGCTTCGGGAGCCGCTGATTTCGCCATTGCCACGGAGGGTATGGAGTTGTTCAAGGATCTCATCATGATGCCCTGCTACGAGTGGAACCGCAGCGTCGTGGTGCCAAAAGACCACCCTCTGGCGGCCCAGGCAGGGAATCCGGAAAGCCTTACACTGCAGGACATCGCAGAACACCCAATCGTGACCTATGTTTTTGGTTTTACCGGCCGCTCGCGTCTGGATGACGCTTTTGGCGCACAGTCGTTGACGCCAAACGTTGTCTTTACTGCCACCGATGCCGACGTCATCAAAACCTATGTCAGATTAGGGTTGGGCGCAGGAATTATCGCGTCCATGGCCTATGACGAAGAGCAGGACAGCGATTTAGTGAGGATTGACGCCGGACACCTCTTTGAGGCCAGTGTGACCCACATCGGGTTTCGCCGAGGGACGTTTTTGCGGCGCTATATGCTGGATCTCATTGCGTCCTTTGCGCCCCACCTGGATCATCGCCGGGTTCAGGAGGCTCAGAATTGCTTCACCACCGCTGAGCGCGAGGCGTTGTTCGCTGAAGTAGATTTACCTGTTCGGTAGCTCATCGCCCATAGCCGATAGCGCTAAGCGGTCGGTGGGGGGAAGGCCGCTTTAACGAAGGCAAAGTAAACGGTATAGACGGTTTCCTGCCACTCCCCCGAGCTATCGTCAGCGATGATAAAAAATGGTGCCTGTTTGACACCGTGTTTGGCGGCCAACTTGGCCCCGGGTGACTCTGTATCGCCCTCAAGGATAACAACAGTCTCGTCTATGCGGCTCAGGAAACCGGCCCGCGCCAGCCGTTCCTGGACTTGGACGCATTTTGCGCATGGGGTTCCATCCGGCCCCAGTTTTTTTACGAAGGTAATATGTCTCATAGGTGCGTGACGGTGAGTAATCAGGCAGTTCTAGGAAACCTGGGTAAGGGGGATGATGTTTTGCCCGTGCAGGCCACATTCTTTTTGAGTTGCTTCCTCCCACCACCAGCGTCCGGCGCGCTCGTGCTCGTAGGGGCCTATCGCGCGGGTGCAGGGCTGGCAGCCAACCGAGACGAAGCCACGGTCATGTAGCGGGTTGTAGGGCACTTGATAATCGCGAATGTATTGCCAAATCTCTGCCGAGGACCACTGGGCCAACGGATTGAACTTAATCAAGGTGCGATTCTCGCCGGAAAATGCCTCGTCTTTTTGACGGTGTGGGATGTCATTACGGGTAACGCTTTGATCTTGACGCTGACCGGTGATCCAGGCCTTCAGCGTCGCCAGTTTGCGGCGCAGCGGGGCGACTTTCCTGACGCCACAGCACTCCTGATGGCCGTCCTGATAAAAGCTGAACAACCCCTTGGCTTTGACCAGGGCCTCAACCCCCTCAGGAGCGGGGTAGATCAGTTCGATTGGCTGCTGGTAGTGGTTGCGCACGGTTTCTAGAAACTCGTAGGTCTCTACCGGCAGCCTGCCGGTGTCCAGTGAAAACACGTCAACGGTCAGACCAAGGCTCTGAATTAGATCGATCAGTACGACGTCTTCAGCGCCGCTGAAAGACAGAGCGATACTGCCCGTGTCGAACTCGGTCAGGGCTTGATTCAGAAGGTCCTCAGTTTCAGCGATGCGGCTGCTCAGCTGAGATTTTTGAACGGGGTTATTCAGGTCTGGGGTCATGGGCATGCTCTTGCTTGAGGCTTGTCTGATATCAGGCCGCGCACACTATCAGCACGAAAATTTTAAAAAAAATACTCTGTTGCTATATGCTTACGCCAAATTTTTTCTGGGGTAAGTTGTGGACGTACTGTGTTTGGATTTGGAAGGCGTGCTGGTGCCAGAAGTCTGGCAGGCTGTGGCAAATGAAACGCAAATCCCGGAGCTGCTAAAGACCACCCGAGACATTCCTGACTACGATGAGTTAATGGGCTATCGGTTGGGAATCATCGACCAGCACGGTATTACCCTCAGCCAGATTCAGGCGGAAATTGCTAAATTGAGCCCGCTGCCTGGAGCCGCCGAATTTCTTCGTTGGGCCCGGCTGAACTTTCAGGTTGCCATTATCTCTGACACATTTTACGAGTTTGCCGCGCCGCTAATGGCACAGCTGGACGAGCCATTTCTGCTATGCCACAAACTCAAGGTTGTCGATGACCGGATCGTCGGATACCAGCTGCGGCAGCCGGACCCCAAGCGGTGTTCGGTGAAAGCCTTTAAATCCCTAGAGCTGAGGGTCATCGCAGCAGGGGATTCTTTTAATGACGTTTCCATGCTGGAGGAGGCTCATGCGGGTATTTTCTTTCAGGCACCTGAGAATGTTCGCGCCCAATTCCCCCAATATCCCCTGGCCGCAGACTATCAAGCGCTGCGGCATCTAATTCTTCAGGCCCAGGCCGGATTACAGGGCAGGCTCAACGAATAAAAAGCAGGCCCAACGGCCAAGTACTTGGATAGAGCGGATCCTCCTTGTGAGGAGCGCTCTGGTTAAGGCGGGATCTCGTTGGGCAATTTAATTATCATGAGTCCCGTTGATGGGGCCATTGATTCAGTGAGGTAGATATATGAGCCAAGGCAAGAAATTTAGAGCAGCCATTGCCGCCGCTGTGCCAATGCCACTGCAAATTCCGGGCACCATAAATGCCTACACCGCGCTGATGGCCGAGCGCGTAGGGCACGAAGCCATCTATCTTTCCGGTGGCGGGGTGGCCAATGCGTCCTATGGATTACCAGACCTGGGCATGACCTCGTTGAACGATGTGCTTGAAGACGTGCGGCGTATCACCGGAGCCACGGACTTGCCGTTATTGGTGGACATAGACACGGGTTGGGGTGGCGCTTTCAACATTTCCAAGACCATAAAAGACATGACTGCCGCCGGTGCAGCGGCAGTGCATATTGAGGATCAGGTGTCGCAAAAGCGCTGCGGCCATCGTCCGAATAAAGCCATTGTGTCAGTGCAGGAAATGGTTGACCGGATCAAAGCTGCTGTGGACGCCAAGACCGATGCCGATTTCGTCGTTATGGCTCGCACCGATGCGCTGTCTGTGGATGGGTTAAACGCGGTGATTGATCGGGCTGGTGCCTTCGCAGAGGCTGGCGCGGATTCCATATTTGCCGAAGCGATGACGGAGATAGATATGTACCGGCCGATTATCGAGGCCGCCGGAGTGCCTGTCCTTGCCAACCTGACCGAGTTCGGACAAACGCCCCTGTACCATATTGATGAACTGGCCGAGGTGGGAATCGCCATGGCCCTGTACCCGCTGTCGGCTTTTCGCGCGATGAATAAAGCGGCGCTCAATGTCTACCAGGCATTGAAAAACGAGGGTAGTCAGGCCAGCGTTGTCGACACCATGCAAACCCGCATGGAACTTTACGATTTCTTGGGCTACCACGCCTATGAGGAAAAACTGGACGAACTATTTGCTAATCAAGGAAAGGCATAACCGAAACGCCCCTTGATTGATTACAACACCAATGCAGTAGCACAGGAGATTTTTGATGGCTGAGAAAAAACTAGGTGGAGCAGGACTTCGCGGACAAAGCGCCGGCAGCACGGAGCTGTGCACGGTAGGTAAAAGTGGCACCGGGCTGACCTACCGCGGTTACGACATCACCGATCTTGCGGAAAATGCGACGTTTGAAGAAGTCGCCTACCTGATTTTTTACGGCGAGCTGCCCAACGCCAGTCAGTTAGACGGGTACCATAAAGTACTCAAGGCAAACCGCAAGCTCCCTGATACGCTGCTGGAAGTGCTGGAGCGCATTCCCGCATCGGCGCACCCTATGGATGTCATGCGCACCGGTTGTTCCATGCTGGGTAACCTGGAGCCAGAAGGGGACTTCAGCAACCAGCAGTCCGTAGCAAATCGGCTACTGGGTGCCTTGCCCGGCATCATCAATTACTGGTATCGCTTCAGTCATGATGGTGTCCGCATTGATACCGATACCGACGCCAGTTCCCTGGCCGGGCACTTCCTCCAGACCCTGACTGGCAAGGAACCAAGCGAGCTGCATCAGCGGGTTATGGATGTGTCGTTGATTCTTTATGCCGAGCATGAATTCAACGCATCAACTTTTACCGCTCGAGTGTGTGCGTCAACCCTGTCTGACATGCACTCTTGCGTAACCGGTGCCATTGGCTCGCTGCGCGGCCCCCTGCATGGCGGTGCGAACGAAGCCGCTATGGAACTGATTGAGAAGTTCTCTACTGCGGAAGAAGCCAGCAGCGGCTTGTTGGGCATGCTCGAGCGCAAAGAAAAAATCATGGGCTTTGGCCATGCCATTTACAGCACGTCAGACCCACGCAATGTGATTATTAAGCAATGGGCTGAAAAGCTGGCGAAAGAGGTGGGGGATACCGTGTTGTACCCAGTGTCCTGCGCCATCGAAAAGGTGATGTGGGACGAAAAGGAGCTGTTTGCTAACGCCGACTTCTTCCATGCTTCTGCCTATAACTTTATGGGCATACCCACCAAGTTGTTCACGCCGATTTTCGTCTGTTCCAGAGTATCGGGGTGGAGCGCCCACATAATGGAGCAGCGCGAAAATAACCGAATCATTCGACCCAGTGCGGACTATGTGGGTCCTGAGCCGCGAGTACTTAAGCCCATAGCCCAACGCTAGAGAGCTGTCGCTCAGGTCGTTGTGAGGTTTGCCGGGAGGCCCAGTGTCATCTGCCATTGGGGGTTCCCGGTGCGCTGGCCCGGGACATCTGGCAAACACCCAAAGTCCTGGGTTTACGGCTTCAGCGTTAGCCGACTCTGCGTTACAAACTGTCTGTGGGAACGCGAACCCAGCCTTCCATCAGGACTCTGGCGCTGCGGCTCATACTCGCCGACATTACCTGCCATTGATTGTCAATCAGTGTCGCTTTGGCGCCAACCTTTAGCGTACCCGACGGATGGCCGAAAGTGACTTGATCTCGTTGTCCTCCCCCAGCGGCCAAGTTAACCAGGGTCCCCGGAATTGCCGCAGCAGTGCCAATGGCCACGGCGGCAGTGCCCATCATGGCGTGGTGCAGCTTGCCCATGGACAGCGCTCGTACCACCAGATCAATGGCTGATGCGTCCACGCGCTTGCCGCTTGAGGCAACATACTCCTGAGCGGGGCCGACAAAGGCGACCTTGGGCGTGTGCTGACGCGCCTGGGCCTCATCTACGGAAGTGATTAAGCCCATTTTTATGGCACCGTGGGCGCGAATATTTTCGAACCGGGCCAGCGCGTCCGCGGAACTGTTGATGTCATCCTGAAGCTCACAGCCGGTATAGCCCAGTTCTGCGGCGTGCAAAAAAATCGTCGGTATGCCGGCGTTGATCAGCGTCGCCTTCAGCGTACCGATACCAGGTACCTCTAAATCATCCACCAGGTTCCCCGTGGGGAACATAGCGCCACCGTCCGCATCAGCTGGATCTAGGAAGTCTACGGCTACCTCGGCAGCGGGAAAGGTCACCCCATCCAGTTCAAAATCGCCGGTTTCCTGTACCTGGCCGTCCACAATTGGCACCCGATTAACAATAGTCTTGCCAATGTTGGCCTGCCAAATGCGCACTTCGGCAATTCCGTGCTGAGGGATTCGATCTGGGGGTAGCATGCCCTGGGCGATAGCGTAGGGGCCCACTGCCGCAGACAGATTGCCGCAGTTCCCGCTCCAGTCTACTAAGTGCTGAGCGATGGACACCTGCCCGAACAGGAAATCCACATCATGGTCAGGCTGAGTGCTGG
>CAZWQK010000100.1:4684-6720 GCA_964635835.1 uncultured Pseudomonadales bacterium | reverse complement strand
GGAATTAAACTGGGATCTGAATTACCTGGTACAGGTTTGGCAGGCCATCCAAAACGCTCAAGAGCAAGAACCCACCCCCTCCCTTCTGTACCAGGAAAACAGCGCGGTTCTGCGAACGATTCGCGACAATCTGCGAGCAGATATCGGTGAAGTGCTCGTCGAGGGTGAGACCGCTTATGAGGAGGCGTCTGCCTTTATTGCCCAGGTGATGCCTAATTATTCGGCCAAGCTAAAGTCGTATAAGGATTCCATACCGCTGTTTAGCCGATACCAGATTGAAAGCCAAATCGAAACGGCTTTCGAGCACACCGTCAAACTGCCCTCTGGTGGGAGCATTGTTATCGACCCCACCGAGGCTCTGGTTTCTATCGACATCAACTCTGCCCGAGCCACCAAGGGCCACGATATCGAAGAGACAGCGACCAACACGAACTTAGAAGCTGCTGATGAGATCGCTCGCCAACTGCGCATCCGAGACATCGGCGGCTTAGTGGTCATCGACTTCATCGACATGATCAACCCATCTAACCAACGAGCAGTTGAAGCTCGAATGCGCGCGGCCCTAGAATCTGATCGGGCCCGAATTCAAACAGGTCGAATCTCTCGATTTGGCCTGATGGAAATGAGCCGGCAGCGGCTGCGCCCCTCGTTAGAGGAAATTAGCACGGGGCTTTGCCCGCGCTGTAATGGCCAAGGCCGAATTCGTGACACCCGCTCACTGGCCTTGGCTATCCTGCGCGTAATGGAAGAAGAATCCCTCAAAGAACGCAGCGCAGTCGTTCGCGTTCAGGTGCCTCTGGCTATTGGTGCCTTCTTGCTCAATGAAAAACGCGGTGACCTAGCGGATATCGAAAGTCGCACTGGCACCCACATTGTGATCATTCCCAACATGAATCTGGAAACGCCTCATTACCTGGTTGAACGCTTGCGTGCCGATCAGGCCAAAGTCGAGGGTGAAATTCCAAGCAACGTGCTATCGGATCTAGCAAACCAAGCGCAACAGCAAGAACTCCCTGCAGAGGAGCAAACACCCGTAAAACGCGAGGCCGCAGTTAAACCCCAGTTCAATCAGGGGCCGCCTGCACCAAGTGTGCTAGAAGCCGCACCACAAGCAGTGAAGCAGGAGGGCAAACCTGCCAAACCCGGATTTTTTGCGAGACTGCTGAAAGGCCTATTCTCAGATGCTCCGGCTATCGAAGAAAAAGATTCCCGGAAAAAAACCACGAAAAGCCGGGGCCGGTCCAGAAAAGACGAAGAACAAGGCAAGCGTCGACGCGGACGGGGCGAACGGACAGAAAATAATCGCGATCGTGACATCGCAGCAAAGGCAAAAAACGACGACAACAGCCAAAACAACGAAGACAAGTCGCGCCGCAGCCAACCCCGGGCCGAAACCCCGGACAGCTCGGCCGATCGTGCTAGGGGTGAGCAAGAGAAAAACGAGCGGCGCAAGCCACGTCGGGAAGGTCGTCGGCGTGGAAAAGAAGAGTCACCGAAAAAGCTGTCTGATGCCAACGCTGACGAGACTGAGGCCTTTGTTGCTGTATCTCCAGAAGAACGACAGCCTTCAGCGGAAACGCTAGCCAACAGCAAGCGCCAGCCTAAGCGTGATCGCAACAGTCAACGAGAGCCTCGACCAGAAAAAACCAAGAGCCCTGTGGTTGCTGTGCAGGAAACGATTGAACCCGCCAAACCTGAACTGCCCGTAGAGGCACCGAAACCCAGAGTTGGGCGAGCCAGTAATGATCCACGCAATCGCAATGGATCGGCTGCCGCGCAAGCTGATATTGAAAGCGCACCCGCCGTTGAAGACCTGGACCCAGTAGTGGTCAGCGAAGCACCAGCGGAAAACGCAGCCAAAGAAACGCCACCGGACGCTGTTGTTGACCTCGGCGCGAATATGGATCCAAGTGCAGCACCCACCGACCGCGACGAGGCAGACAGTGAAGAGCCTTCAGCGAAGAAAGAGCCTTCAGCGGATGAAGAGCCCTCAGCGGATGAAGAGCCCTCAGCGGATGAAGAGCCCTCAGCGGATG
>CAZWQK010000100.1:0-4584 GCA_964635835.1 uncultured Pseudomonadales bacterium | reverse complement strand
GAAGAGCCCTCAGCGGATGAAGAGCCCTCAGCGGATGAAGAGCCCTCAGCGGATGAAAAGCCCTCAGCGGATGAAAAGCCCTCAGCGGATGAAAAGCCGGATCAATCAGCAACAGCTAATAGCGCCCCGGCGGAAGAACCCTCTGGGCGCCCAGCCAGAGCGGCCAATGATCCCCGGGAGGTGCGACGCCGCGAGCGTGAAGCCGCGCTCAGGGCCCAAGGCGTGACCATCAACAATCCAAACAAAGGGCGTCAAGACACCACCGACGGCTCCAACTCCAGCTCCAGCTGAAACTTGGCCTGCACACTGCGCTGAACGGCGCTGGCAAAGGCCAGCACCTCTGGCGCAGTGGCATTGCCATAATTGACAAAAACCAGGGGCTGCTCGTCCCAGCAGCCGACATCTCCGTGACGTACCCCTTTCCAACCCGACATATCAATCATCTGAGCCGCCGAAACTTTAAAGCGCCCCTCGAAGGCATAGGGTCGTAGACCCAGCGCGGACAGTCTCTCAACGTCGTTCTGATCCACAATCGGATTTTTGAAGAAACTCCCCGCGTTGGGAAATTGGGCTGGATCGGGCAGTTTGCGCTGCCGGATAGCGATGACGGCCTGGGCTACTTGCTGAGGCGACGGTGAGGGATTTCCAGCATCGAGAGCCGTCTTCACTGCCAACGCGCGCGCAAGCTCTTCATAGGCCAGATTCACTGCGGGATGCCGCAACAACCGCAGACGCACAGAAAAGATTATCTGACTGCCCAAACCGTGAATAAGGTTTTCCAATCGTTTAAAGACGCTGTCTCGATAGCCAAAGCAACACTGCTCCGGGTTAAGCCTTTGTACCGATCCTGCCTGATCTATGATCTGCACCGAATCTATGTACTGGGCCACTTCGACCCCGTAGGCACCAATATTCTGCACTGGCGCCGCACCAACAGTTCCTGGAATTAGCGCCAGATTTTCAAGACCAAACCAGCCCTGCTCCAGGGCCTGTAGCACAAATTCGTGCCAGTTCATCCCGGCACCAACGTCCACCCAAACGTAGGCATCGTTTTGATCGACCACGCTGACGCCCGTATAACGAACGCGACAGATCACACCCTGCGGATTTTCCGCCAAAATCACGTTAGAACCCGCACCGAGGCACCGTAGGCTCAAACCGTTTGACCGTGCCATCGCCACAGCCTCACGTGCCTCCGCCAAGGACAAAACATCCATGACCGACTGTGCCCGAGATGGCAGCTTCAGCGTATTGGTTAGGGTAAGGTTGTCGCGTTTCATAGCGTCAGCCGCCGAAACGTGAGATTAATTCGCACACCACAAGGCTTCTGGGTTGCTCTCAGACAATGTCGCTGTTGGCCGTCAAAGATGAGCAGGGAACCACTATCCAGCTCCAGGGTCTGACGATCGATCCCCCCGTCACTCGCAGCCACATCAATGCTGAACCGCCGCGTGGCACCAATGCTCAAGGACGCTATCTGACCGGAGCAGCCTTGCTCATCGTCACGATGCCAGCCCATGTAATCCGCACCGTCAGCGTACCGGTTCAGCAGTAAAAAGTTGAATCTCTGACGCGCCTGCTCTTCTATACGGTCTTTTAGTGCTTGCAGAGCTGGTGGCCAACCCACCGCTGGGTGGTCTATGCCGGTATAGCGGTAGTTCAGCCCCGCATCGCCAAACCAAGCCAACTGTCTGGGAGCCTGCACACGACGCCCGTAAATCCGAAAAGACTCTTGCTGCCAGTGCACGCGCCTTGGGTTTTCCAATTCAGTCAGCCAAGCTGCCGCCTCTGTCTCTGGCAAAAATCTCTCAATAAAACGCATGCCTGATTTCCGCTGGGCTCCGCAATGGCTTGTTAAAATGGCTTGCTTTCGTTTTGCTCCAGGGAAATTCGTCCCGCGCAAGCTGACTAATCTGGCCTAGGGTATATACTGGGCGAGTTTTCACAACCAACAAAAGGAAAGCCTGTGAACATTGAGGGAAAAGTAGCCGTCATCACCGGTGGCGCTTCGGGCTTAGGCCGTGCAACTGCCGAAATGATTATTGCCAATGGTGGCAAGGTCGCGATCCTGGATCTTAACGAAGATTTAGCTAAAGCCACTGCCAGTGAACTTGGCGAGGCTAAGGCCTACCAAGTCAACGTTACTGACGACGAGTCGGTTACCACGGCCATTAACCAAGTCACTGAAGATTTTGGTGCTATCCACATCAACGTGAACTGCGCGGGTATTGGCGCGGCATCTCGCACGGTTGGACGTGAAGGCGCCCTGGACATTGCCAAGTTCAATTTTATCATTCAGGTCAACCTTATCGGTACTTTCTCGGTTCTGAGTAAATGCGCGGCCATCATGCAGGTCAACGAACCGGAGGGAGAAGCACTGGAGCGTGGCGTGATAGTGAATACCGCCTCGGTTGCGGCGTTTGATGGCCAGATCGGTCAAGCCGCTTATTCCGCCAGTAAGGCCGGCGTTTCTGGCATGACGTTACCTATCGCCCGAGACTTATCTCGTCAGGGTGTTCGGGTCTGCACCATCGCCCCCGGTATTTTCAACACGCCAATGATGGCCGGTGCACCCGATCAGGTTCGAGATCCACTCATTGAGATGGTCCAATATCCCAAGCGCCTGGGTCTGCCGCCGGAGTTTGCGCTGTTGAGCAAACAAATTGTTGAGAACCCCTACTTAAATGGCGAGACCATCCGCCTTGACGGCGGTATTCGTATGGCTCCCAAGTAACAAGCGCGCTCCGAGAGCAGCCATCAGGGCATGGATTCAGGCGTTGAAAAGCGCCTGAACCCTCGCCAGATCTTCTGGGGTGTCTACCCCACCGGGCACTGGCTCCGAAGCCTCAATCACTAGCAAATCCTTGCCGGCTTCAAGCCAACGTAGCTGTTCAAGCTGCTCGATACTTTCCAAACGCGAACGCCCCAAGGCGACAAACTCGCGCAAGCCCGCTACGCGAAAGGCATAAATTCCCACGTGACGAGCCGCAGCATCTGGCAGGGTTTGCGAATTATCTCTTGGAAACGGTAATGGGGCTCTGGAAAACATAAGCGCCCGATTGTTGGTATCGCAGACGACTTTAACGACGTTGGCGTTAACGAAATCCTCGCGGGTCTCCAAAGGTTCGCTCAAGGTGGCCATAGCGACTGTGGGCTGGGCGGCCATACCGTGGATTAACTGGTCGATTACTCTCGAGGGCACCAACGGTTCATCACCTTGCAGATTTATCACAACGTCGTCGCTGGCCCAGCCGCGCTGTTCAGCCACTTCCATGACTCGATCTGATCCAGACTCATGGTCATGGCGAGTCATCTGCACATCCCAGCCCGCGGCGAGCACGGCTTCTTGCACTCGATCATCGTCTACGGCGACCACAACATTGTCCACATTGGCTTGGGCTGCCCGGGCAGCCACCCGCACAACCATTGGCTGGCCTGCGATGTCTGCCAAAGGTTTTCCAGGAAGCCGACTAGACGCATACCTAGCCGGTATCACGACATGAATCGCCATTAGCCTTGATCCATCGATGTCTGAATGTTGCTCTCCACTGTTTGATCGGGACCAACAGCACTGCTGGGCGTTATTCCCCGTTCTTCCATCATTTTGCGAAGAGCGCTGGTAAAACTGATATCCAGGTCCAAAGAGATCTCCAGGGCCCAAACAAAACTCAAATTCACATCCAGAGCGGACAGCTTTATTGCGTCTTTCTCAGTGCACACGATTGGGTTGCCGCTGACAAAATCCATTTCATCACCCGTGTACCCGTGATGGTCTGGATACAAGTGCGGCTCAACGGAAACGCCCAGATCCGTTAGCGTGCGCAAAAACCGGCTAGGGTTCCCGATACCGCAAAGGGCGTGTAACCGAGGATACCGCTGAGCAAACTCATCAACCGACGTAACTTCACCGTCGCTAAGCCGCTTAAACCTCATCGGCAGGGTTTGCATCGTGTACTCTCCCGCTACCAACCCGGAAGGCCCACCATGACTGACCACGAAGTCCACTGTTGCTAATCTTTCCACTGGCTCTCGCAGGGGCCCTGCAGGAAGCAACAATCCATTACCAACGCCCCGAGCCGCATCTACCACGGCAATCTCGATGTCCCGGGCCATCGCATAATGCTGCAGCCCATCATCGGCGATCACCAAATCGCACCCTGCTTGCTCAAGCAACGCAATACCCTTGTTGCGCTCGGCAGCAATAGCAATGGGACAGTGCAACTTCTGTTTCAGCATTACACCTTCATCGGAGTATGCTGCGGCGGATCCACCAGCAGGAATCAAGGCACCCTGTCGGCTTAGTTTGCCCTTGTACCCACGGGAAACCACGCCGGGAGAAAAACCCTGGGCTGTCATCAGCTCCACCAATGCCAGCACCAATGGCGTTTTACCGGTGCCGCCGACAGTAATATTTCCGACCACAAGCACCGGCAGCCTACTCTCGCCGCCAGCGCGGCCTGAAAGCAAAGCGCTTTTTTGTTTGGCGCTTTGCCGCCGACTGATCCAGGCGTATGCCCATGACAGTGGCAGCAGGCACTTAACCCAAAATCCATCGCTGTACCAGGCTCTGGTAATGGCGTTAGC
>CAZWQK010000099.1:0-6737 GCA_964635835.1 uncultured Pseudomonadales bacterium | reverse complement strand
AACGCAGTCTACGGTCTACCCGGCGGCCACGGGCATCATCACGAGGATGAGCATGAGGACGAAGATCATGAGGACGAACATGAAGATGAAGAGCATGGAGACGAAGAAGACCATGCAGACCACGAAGAAGAAGGCACACCCATCCTTGACCTCGAGCAGCAACGCATTGACATCGAAGTAGGACGAGCTGGGCCCCTTGGAAACTCACCGAGCAATCTGTTCGCCAGCTCTATTGAAAGCATCAACTTTCGGTTGAGCATTAACGATTACGAGCACGCCGAGATCGAACCCAACGGCGAAGTCGCTACATTCTTCGAAAATGACGAACTACAGGCGCGGATCGAAGTGACCCATGCCTTTACCGACAGCAAGCATGTGTGGGGACTGCAGCTGGCGGACCGCGAATTCTCTGTGACTGGCGAGGAAGCCTTCGTCCCCGCCGTGGACAGTGAAAACCTTGGGGCATTCTGGTTGAGTGAGCGCGACCTGAATAACCTTGCCCTGGAAATGGGCCTAAGAGTGGAGCAGGTGGAGCACAAAGACCAAAGCTCCGGCACCAAGAAGGACTTTACCGCCACCGCAGGCTCTGTTGGCGTGATTTATCCCATCAACACGGATCTCACCCTAACCGCGAATCTTGGCTACGCCGAGCGTGCCCCAGTTGGCGAAGAGCTGTTCAGCAATGGACCTCACTTAGCTACCGGTCGCTTCGAAATCGGCAATGCTAGCCTGGACGAGGAAACCGTGGTGCGTACCGACGTTCTTCTAGGCTGGACAAAGAATAACGTTGAGGTCAACCTCAACGCCTACTACGCCTCCTTTGACGACTTCATTTATCAAAACCCTACTGGCGCTGAGATGGATGAACTGCCTGTATTCCTGTGGAGCCAGGCTGACGCCAAGTTCCAAGGTCTGGATGGGGAGCTGCGCTGGAGCAACATCCAGGTGGCCGGTGGCGACCTCGCCCTGCGCGGATTCTTTGACGTCATTCGCACGTCGCTGGATACCACCAGCGAAAGGGAACTGCCGCTGATTCCAGCTGATCGTATTGGGCTGTCTCTAACCCAACAGTGGGGAGACATCACGCTCATTCTCGAAGCCATGCACGTGACAGAACAGGATGATGTGCCCAGCTACGAACTGCCCACAGACAGCTTCAACGACTACGACGCCCACCTGGAATGGCAGCCCACCTTGGCCAACGGCCAAGCGATAACGGTATTCCTTAGAGGCGAAAACCTCAGCGATGATGAGCAGCGACTGCACACAAGCTTCATTAAGGACAGCGCTCCTCAGCGCGGTCGGACCTGGACCTTGGGCGCTCGCTACCAGTTCTAACCACCCTCACTTAAACCCGCCATCAGGCTCGAGGCCCCTCGAGCTTGATGGCTCTCGCTACTGCGCTTTCCTGCCGTACTACCTGAGTGCTTCAGACAACCAACGCCCGCAAACCGGCGCTTATGCCGAGTTTTGCTCGCTGGGCTTTTTTGCGAGACTTATCCGACCCGGGCGTGTGGTGGAGAGTGCGCCACCCAGGACATGAGCTTTGCTAAAGGAATACGCATCCCATGAAGCTAACAAGAACGCTGAGACGAATCGGTTTAATTCTACTCGTCGGTGCCTTTAGCCCAACTGCGGCGCTGTGGGGTGCCCAGCTGGAGGCATGGGAGTATTGGCTGCAGCAGGATCCAAGCTCTACTGTTCAGGTCGACCATGGCGATTGGCAACGCTTGCTGTCCCAGTACGTTAGTGAACACCAGGACGGCATCAATCGGGTGGCTTACGGGAATTTTGACCAAGCAGGGAAAGCCGCACTAAATCGATATCTAGCGCAGCTCAGCGCGATAGAACCAACCAAACTCAATCGCCAACAGCAGCTCGCCTACTGGATCAATCTATACAACGCCCAAACCGTCAAGGTTGTCCTGGATCATCCAAGCAAAGCCAGCATTCGCTCCATGGGGCCGTTTTTCGCCTTTGGGCCATGGGATGAGGCTTATCTCAACGTCGAGGGCAAAGCGGTCACCCTGAACGACATCGAGCATCGAATCCTGCGACCCATCTGGACAGACCACCGCCTGCATTTCGTTCTGAACTGCGCCAGCATTGGTTGCCCAAATCTCAGCCGCCAGGCGTACACCGCCGAGAACGTAGAGCGCAGGCTTGCTGAGGCCGAGACAGCGTTTTTACAGCATCCCAGGGCCATCACGATAAAGGCTGATAACAGCCTGCAACTGTCCGGCCTCTTCGACTGGTACCTCACCGACTTCGCAACCGACGGCGACGCCTTACTCACCTATCTAGCGACCCACCGCCGGGACCTGGAGCACTTGCTAAGCCGCCTGCAGCGGCCCTACGGATTGTCCATCGACTATGTTTATGATTGGGACCTGAATAAAAACACGCAATAAACTCCGGGGAGAGACAATAAGCGCAGCAAACTACCACACGATTCTGACGTCACTGGATGATGGGGTAATGACGATCACCATGAATCGTCCCGAGCGATGGACTTGGGCCTACCCTGCTGCCCCCCAGCGCATGCACCAGCAGGATAACTCGTGTTGTTACCAGTGCTTTTTCCAGTACTTTTCCCAGTGCTTTTCCCACTACTAGGCGCAGGGTTCGGCAATAGCCATACTGAACGCAATTCAGAGGAGGGAATCTCATGCCGCGATTATCACAAGTATCACGAGCCCAGGCAGATGCTTCGGTGCTGCCCTACTACGACGCACTATTCGGCAAAGACCGTGATCCGGTGACGGAGCCAGGTACCGCCACGGGCACACCAGGCAATTGGTGGACCGTATTCGCCCAGGTACCGGACTGCCTCATGCACATGGTGGCTGGCTTTGAATTTTATCGAGACAAAAAACGCAAGCTTTCGCCCCGGCTGCGCGAACTGGGTCAAGCCCGTGCAGGCTTCGCCAGAGGCAGCCAATTTGTGTTCTCCCAACACTGCAAGGCGCTGCGCGCGGCCAAGCTCTCGGAAGCGCAAATCGAAGCCATTGCCCATTGGTCATCCACAGAACTGTTTGACGATGTGGAGCGCGCGGTTCTGGCTTACACCGACGACCTGGTGTTGCAGGGTGGTCGCGTCAGCGACGGCACCTTCGCGGCGTTAAAGGCACACTTGAGTGAAGTGGAGATTATCGAGCTGACCTACACGGTATGTACCTACGAGATGCACGCCACCATGACCCGAGCACTGCGGCTGGAATTTGACGATGTGGAGGAACGAATCAAGGAGGTGCCGGTACCTAAGGGCGAGGCCCGAGACATCGACTTTTTCAAAGACGTAAAGTAAAACCCGTGCCGAGTGCAACGCGAACAACAATAAAAGGCGACCAATACGCCAGTAACCGGCCAATGCCTGTGCGGCGAGATCAGCTATCGGATCGATAATCCTGCAGCCATGAACGGCGTCTGCCACTGCAAAACCGCCAGCGGCAGGCCGGCAGCGCTTTTTCCACATTGGCTGGTTGCCCGTCAACGAACTGCACATTTCCGGCGAGCCGAAGCTCTACGTAGATCCGGATACCGTCAGCGGCAATCGGTTGCGGTTAACGCCGCTACTTCGTTTGGGCTCTCACGATGTTCATCAGCCTTTCACCGTATGGGGGTCGTAAACCCAACTTTTCCGCCGGATTAAACGTTGCCTGCTTAAACACCGATTTGGCGTGGCTAAAGGTGCGGAATCCATCCAAGCCGTGATAGGCGCCCATTCCTGACGGGCCCACACCACCGAAGGGCAGGTTTTCTTGCGAAATGTGCATGATCACATCGTTTAGGGTAACGCCCCCAGACGTGGTGTGATTGAGTACCTGCTCGGTTTCCTGTTTGTCGTTACCAAAGTAGTACAAGCCCAGTGGCCGGTCGTGGGCATTGATGTAATCCACGGTTTCCGCGAGGTCATCGTAAGGCTTAATCGGCATGATTGGCCCAAAAATCTCTTCCTGCATAATCGCTGAATCTTCCGGCGGGTCAATTACCAGCGTCGGCGGAATCTTATGCGCAGACTGCTGACGAAAGTCCTCATTTGCCGGATTGATTTCCACTACCTCAACCCCCCGCTGTCGCGCCTCCTCCAAGTAACCATTGATGCGCTCGAAGTGGCGGCCGTTTACCACCGACGTATAGTCGGGGTTGTCCAGCAAGGTAGGAAACATCTTTGCCACCGCCCGCTTGCTGGACTCGACGAATTCCGACATCCGCTCCCGAGGCACAAAGACGTAGTCGGGGGCGAGGCAAATCTGCCCGGCGTTTAGCGTTTTGCCTGCCATCAGGGCGTCTGTTGAACCATCCATCTCCGCTTTAGGTGAGAAGATTACCGGGGATTTTCCGCCCAGTTCCAGGGTCACCGGCACAAGATTTTCAGAAGCTGCGCGCATCACGTGCTTGGCGACAGAGGTGGCACCAGTAAACAACAGATGATCGAAGGCCAGCCCGGAGAAATCCGCACCGGTTTGGGGCCCGCCGGTGACCACGGCGATTTCATCGTCGTTGAATTCTTCCGCAAATCCCGCTGCCATGGCCGCCGACGTGGCCGGCGTGTATTCGCTTGGCTTGATCATGCAGCGGTTCCCCGCGGACAAAATACCGGCCAGAGGCGCAAAGGTCAGATTCACCGGGAAATTCCAGGGGCTAATGACGCCCACCACCCCCAGCGGCTGATACTCGATCCAGGCTTTCGCCCCAAGCAGGGCCAAAATTCCGGGGCTCACTTTGCGCTTTTCTTTTTTCTGCCAGGTTTTTAGATGCTGCTGGGCGTGCCGCAGCGGCCCAATCGAAGAGGCGATGTCGGTAAACATGGATTGATGCTCGCTGCGATGACCAAAGTCTTCGTTCATGGCATCCACAAAGGTCTGTTGATGCTTTTTCACCACCTGAATTGCGCGCTCCAGGCGATCTACGCGGGTTGCCGTGGTCACCACGCCCTCTGCCAAGTAAGCTGCGCGCTGGCGATCCAAAATATCCTGCATAACGGTTTGGGGTGTGTCTTCGTAGATTTCGCTTTGTGACTCACTCACTGTGTTTCTCCTGCCTTTGTTTCATTTTAGGTTTCAATTTGTGCTTCGCAGCCCTTTGCGCCACTTGCTCATTCCGTATTTTTGCCCATTGCTTCGCTAGCTGTGGACGCATCCCACCCACTCAGAATCGGATGGCGGCGCTAGCTAATCACTGGCGTGCTGGCGTCAACGTACTGCTCCAGCAGCGTGCGCTCAAGCGCTTTACCCGTGGCGTTGCGAGGCAGAGCCTCGATAAACGACACGCCCCGATCAATCCAGACGCGTAAAATCGCCTCGGCCCAGGGGACACCACCAACCCCTGCGGTTATGAGGCGATTCAAATCCGTGTTGGCAAAATCCGGGTGCTGCATCATGAACTGATCCAGCCTGACACCTATGCAGCTCTCGTGGCTGCAGCGCGGGCGCGCCAAATGCCCGTAGCCTCTCACGTTGCGCTGATGATGACCGCCGACACTGCTGGCCCCCTGGCAGACTCCATGGAGCATCTGCGCAACATTGAGCTGGCCTGCGCAAGTAACTGGGAGCAGCTGCTCGACCAACGGCAACAACGCATAACCCACTTTACCGAGGGCCTGGGTCACAGCTTACGCACCGGACTGCACAGCGATCAGCGCCTGCCCGCCATAGCCGCCTATGACGAAGCCCGGTGCAATGAGGTGTTGGACACGCTAACCAATACCATCCCGGTGCCCACCCTGCGCCTCAATACCGTGCGCCACTTCAAACCGTTTCTGCGGGACGACTGGCCAGACGCTTTCGCCGCACTGCCATCCGACACTCAAGACACCTGGAACAATCTGATTGCAGCCTTTGAAACGATGCCCCGGACAGATCCAACCTTTTCCGACTGGAGCGTTTTTCTCATCCAGCGGCTGCTTGCGCGGAGTGTGCCCGTTGGGGACGGAACCGATACACCCATTAGTCTTGGCATTCCAGGTTACAGCCTGCATACCGAACTGGAAATGTTAGTGCTTGGTGGCATGACGCCTTTACAGGCACTGTTTGCCGCCACCGTTACGCCAACCTGCTTCCACAACCTGCAGGAGTACGTGGGGCGCGTCACGCCGGGCATGCGGGCGGATCTTGTGCTGCTACATAGCAATCCTTTAGCGGATATTCGCCATACCCGGGACATTGAGTCGGTCATGCTCGACGGTGCGTGGGTTAGGTGAGTGCATCAACTTACTAACGCGGCAGGGCAAATCTGACAGACTGTGCAGAATCCGCCGGTTAAGAAACCCAAGGCCTTGATAAATAGTTGTTAATCGGAGAACTTTACCCGGTATTGATTAAACAATATTGAAATAGACCGTATTGATTCGTGACGCAAGTTGTAACCCTGGCGGCGTCACCGGAGGCGGCAATGGCGCTTGCTAAAGAAGACCTAGATCAAATCAAGCACCACTTTTTTGAGTGGGCAAACGAGTGGGCAAGTGACACTCAGTTCACTCCCGCGCCCGAACGAATCGGTACTCACTTGCTCGAGCGCATCGTGCGCGTTGAGGAAAGCCTGACCCAACAACTGGAGCTCAGCAGGCAGATAATCGGGGACATGCAGGAGCGCTTCGAGCTTGTAGACAAACGGTTCGAGCTTGCAGAAATACGCTTTGAGCAAATCGACAGGCGTTTTGAGGAGGTAGACAGGCGCTTCGAACAGGTAGACAAGCGCTTCGAACAGGTAGACAAGCGCTTCGAGGAGATAGACAG
>CAZWQK010000098.1:0-6831 GCA_964635835.1 uncultured Pseudomonadales bacterium | reverse complement strand
ATGATGTCTTTTCGCCTGCCTTGCAGCGGCGACAGCTCGAAGCACAAAACGTTCAGCCGATAAAATAAGTCCGGGCGAAACGCACCAGAGTCCGTTAGCGCCTGCAAATCTTTGTGGGTGGCAGCAATGATGCGCACATCGACTGGCAGGGTCTGGGCCTGACCGACTTTCCTGTTTTCGCCCTGAACGACCTGCAGCAATCGTGCTTGGGCACTGGGTGGCAGCTCCGCGATTTCATCCAGGAACAACGTCCCACCTGAAGCGGCCTCTACCAGACCGGTGCTTTCTTGAGATCTATTTTCGTAGGCGGCTAGCCCGAACAGCTCGGACTCAATAAGGTTGGCAGGTACCGTAGCGCAGTTGAGTGTAATCAGTGGCGCGTGGGATCGGTTGCTAGCGGCATGAATGCCACGTGCAACCAGTTCTTTGCCGGTGCCGGACTGTCCCAAGATGAGAACCGTGGAATCCGTGGGGCCTACCTTGGCAATACGCTGACGTAAGCTGTTCATTACATCCGAGGAGCCGAGCATTTCGACGGGTGCAGCCACGGCGATGGGTTTTCGCACGCTGTAGGCCGTTGCGCGTTCGATTGCCGCCATCAGGTCGCTAATTGACAGAGGAAGCGCCAGATAGTCTTTGGCACCCGCCTGCAGGGCGGCTACGGACGCTTTCACTGTGGGTGCGCCGGAAAGTAAGACGAGGGGCACCTGCGTGCTTAAGTTGGTAATTGCCGCACCGATAATCGAGTCTAAGCCGACGATGGCATCACAATCCGCCGTTAGATCCTCGGGCACGGAAACTGCTTCAGTGACGTCTATCCCTTGTTCGCGAAGCTGCTCCGCGATACCGGAGCTCCTGACGGGGTCGTCGTCAATGAAAAGAATTTGAGTCATCGCTCAATGTTAGCAAAAAACCGTTGGGAAAAATCCTCGAAAAACAGTCCTGGTACCGCTAGGCGCCAGGTATTGGATTGTGCTGGAAAGGTTGTAGTCGAGGAGGAATGGCCGCCAGCCGCCAGTGTTTCACGCCCCACTGTAGCCAAGCTTCCACGGACTGAGAAATAGTGGGCGGGTTCTGGCCAAGGAAATCAAAGGCCGCTCTCAGGTTGTCTGCTGCAGCGGCATTATCTAACGCTGGCGCGTGGGTTTGTTTAGAAAGTTTGGTGCCGTCGGCGTAGGCGAGAACCGGTATGTGTGCGTAGGACGGAGCGGCTAATCCCAACCGTTCCATAAGAAAAAGCTGAGGGAGGGTTTGTTCGTATAAATCTTCGCCCCGCAGTACGTGACTGTAATGCTCGCCGTCGTCAACGGCGGTGGCAAGGTGATAGGCGGCGACATCGTCACGACGCCAAATGACAAAGTCACCAAACTCGACGCGAGCATCGAACTGTAAAAGACCCTTAATCTCATCGCTAAACTCACGGAGTTGGTCATCTACGCGCAGACGCACAGCGTGATCCGGCTTAGGGCTGCGTTTATCGCGGCAATAACCGGGGTAAAGGCGCGTCGACTTCAGCTTGCTGCGGGAACAATCGCAGTAGTAAGTACTAGCGTTTAACTGATCCCTTGCTCGAGCATAGTGAGGGAGTCGCTGACTTTGCAGCCTAACGGGCCCGTCGCCCAGTAGACCGTGGGCCTTCAAGCTTTGCTGAATTTGCGCCAGCGCGTTCGTATCCGAGCGCAATGGATCGATATCGTCGATGCGAACAAACCATTGCCCGCCGCGCTGTTTCATATCGCAGAAGCTGGCAAGGGCGGTGACAAGGCTGCCCATGTGTAGCGGGCCAGTGGGGGAAGGTGCAAACCGGCCGGTGAGGGCCGGCTTTACTGTGTGGGTTGTTGCTAGGTCCGGATAAGCCAAAAGCAATGCTCCAGGCTATGCCCTAGCCGTGCATCTGCTTTTCTTTGATCTCGTCGAGGGCTTTGCAATCCACGCATTGGGTAGCCGTGGGGCGGGCTTCCAAGCGACGCAATCCAATCTCGATGCCACAGGTTTCGCAGTATCCAAAATCGTCGGTTTCGAGCAGGTCGATGGTCTTGTCGATTTTCTTAATCAGCTTCCGCTCCCGATCGCGAGTTCTCAGCTCGATACTGAATTCCTCTTCCTGGGTGGCACGGTCCGCAGGGTCAGGGAAATTCGCTGCGTCGTCCTGCATGTGGTTAACGGTTCGATCGACTTCTTCCATTAGCTCGATGCGCCAAAGATTCAAAATCGAGCGCAAGTGGTCTAGCTGTCCTTGACTCATGTAGGCTTCGCCACGCTTGGGTTTGTAGGGCGTGAAGTTGCGGAACGGAGAGTCTTTCGCGGCGGCTTTACGGCGCGGCGCAGCGGCTTTTTTTTTGACTGTTTTTGCTTTCGAGTTAGCGGCCATAATCAATCCTATATTAAGAGGGCCAAAGGCCCCAAAATCGGAAGGGCGCGAAATCTACCAGATGCCGCTTTGGAAAACCACACTTAGTCAGCAGTGTTTCCATAAATCGGGAAAAACCTAGGCGTCGCCGCATTTTTGGGTGCAAAAGCACTGGGAAAACCACCAACTTGAGAGGCTTTTGAATGTTCGCAACTCGCACAAAAGAGATATCACCCTTCGTTGTGATGCAGTTACTGAAGCGGGCTCAAGAATATGAGCAATTGGGCAAGACGGTAGTCCACTTGGAAGTTGGTGAACCAGATTTCCAAACCGCTGCACCCATTGTCAGGGCCGCTCATGACGCCATAGATGCAGGGCGTACAAAATATACCTCGGCGTCGGGCATTCCCGAATTACGCGAGCGCATAAGCGACTATTACCGCGCCCTGGGGGTAACCGTTTCTGCAGACCGGATCATGGTTACCAGTGGTGCGAGCGGTGGCCTGACTCTGCTGGCGGGTTTGTTGCTGAATCCTGGGGATCGATTGTTAATTACGGATCCCGGCTACCCTTGCAACGACGTCTTTGCACGTTTAGCAGGAGCGACCCCCCAAGCCATTCCGGTTTACGCAGAGCATCGCTTTCAACCAACCCTGGCAAGTTTTCAGGCCGCTTGGTGCGAGCACACGCGCGGGGCCCTGCTTGCGTCGCCGGGAAACCCCACCGGCACCATGCTGGCTGCCAAGAACCTGACCGACATGGCGGCGTTCGCTATGAGCCAACAAGGTTTCTTAATTCTTGATGAGATTTATCAAGGTTTGCACCACGGCGAGCCAGAATACAGATCAGGTCTTGGCGTCACTCAGGATATTTACGTGCTCAATAGTTTCTCTAAGTTTTTTGGAATGACCGGCTGGCGGCTGGGCTGGATCGTGGTGCCAGACCAAGCCATTGATCCCGTTACTGCCCTGGCCCAGAATTTATTCATATCGCCAAGCGCTCCAGCTCAGTACGCGGCACTGGCGGCTTTTGACGGTGACACCATGCTTATTCATCAACAGCGTCAACAGGCCTTTATCCGCAGGGCGTCAGTGTTAAGCCAGGGCTTGGAGGCTCTGGGGTTTAGCATTCCCGTGGCGCCGGATGGCGCATTTTATTTGTATGTCGACATTAGCCACACCGGCATGAACAGCACGGACTTTTGCTGGCGGCTGATTGACGAATATCAGGTAGCCGTGACGCCGGGTGCGGATTTTGGGTCTCATCAGGCTGATTCCCATGTGCGCTTTGCCTACACCACCGACGAAGAGAGCATCGCCTTGGGTTTGCAGCGAATCGAAGCGGCGTTGATGGCGTGGGGGATTAACGCGTGAAGCTGCCGGAGCTTTTCCCCGGCACCTTGATCCGGCGTTACAAACGATTTCTGGCGGATGTTGTGACAGCCAGCGGCGACACCATAACCGTGCATTGTCCAAATACCGGGGCAATGACCGGCTGCGTTGAGCCGGAAAGTCGGGTTTATTATTCCCAATCGACCAATCCCAAGCGCAAATACCCATGCACACTGGAGTTTGTTGAAACTTCTAGCGGGTTAGTCAGCGTTAATACCGGGCGTGCCAATGCGTTGGTGGGTGAGGCCCTAACCCAGGGGCGAATTCAGCCGCTGGCCGAGTTTTTGGACGTCAAGGCGGAAGCGAAAATACCTTCCGGCGGTGGGCGTTTTGACTTCCTGGCACGAGATCCGGCAGGCAATCAGGCCTATGTGGAGGTAAAGAGCGTGACCTTGCTAACACAAGGCAGTCGCGGCGAGTTCCCTGATGCGGTAAGCGAGCGGGCTCTGAAACATGTTAGAGCACTACAGCAAATGGTGGCCCTGGGTCACCGAGGCGTGCTGATTTTCTGCGCTCAGCATTTGGCCATTGAGTCGGTAAGCCCAGCTCTCAGTATCGATCCAGCTTATGCCCAGGGTCTAACCGAGGCGGCTGCCGCTGGCGTGGAGGTGTATGCAGTGGGTTGTCAAACGGATCTCGAGACCATGTCCGTTGATCGCCAGATCGACTTTCGTTTGCACTAACGCTGAGACTCAAAGGCGAGAATCAGCCCGCGAGCCCGGCGCTCATCGCTATCAAGAGCTGTAGCGCTGTCTCAGGGCCTGATAGTCCGAGAGCCTTGGGAGCCTGGCCCCGAACTGAGTGATGACCTGGGCCGCCGCATGATTGGCAAAGCGCGCGGCATCCTCGGCTTGGGCGCCCTGCAGGCGCGCGGCTAAACAGGCGCCCGCGAACATGTCACCCGCGCCATTGGTGTCCACGGGTTGGCGGGGGTCGCCGGGCACGTCGGCAGTGCCAGCCGAAGACAGAACCCGTGCGCCCTCGGCACCAAGGGTGACATAGACCTCTCTAGCGATATCCGACAGCTCAGCAAGGGCTACGTCAAGTCGGTCGGTACTTGCCCAGGCTAGGGCTTCTTCCGCATTGCAGAACAGCGTGTCGATGCCGTTACCCAGCATGGCCGTTAGCCCGTCCCGAAAAAACGAAACCATAGAAACGTCGGATAACGTTAGCGCAATCTTTGTCTTGCCTTGTCGGGCCAGTTGATAACCGGAAACAACCGTCTCGACGCTGCGTTCTGAAGATGCCAGATAGCCCTCGATGTACAGAGTATTTGCCGAGCGCAAGAGCTCGGGATCGATTTGGCCTGGCTGAAGTTCGCTGGAGACGCCCAGATCCGTACACATGGTGCGCTGGCCATCCGGCGTCACCAAGACCAGGCATTGGCCGGATCGGCGGTCGTTATCCGCGGGCTCCGAGCGCGCGGACACTTGAATACCTGCGCCCCGCATTTCTGTGTCGAAATAGCGGCCGTTTTCATCATCTGCCAACCGACAGGTATAGGCCGTAGCAAGGCCAAAGCCCTGAGCAGCAAAGATCGAATTCGCCGCAGATCCACCGCTGGCCTTGCGCATGGGGCGGTGGTCGAGCCTGGCGACAAAGTCCGCCATTTGCGTGGAGTCCACCAGGGTCATATGACTCTTTGTTAACGCCGCGTCGCGTAAGAATGAATCTTCCACCTCTACATCGGTGTCGACGATGGCATTGCCAATTCCAAAAATATCAAGCATTAAAAGTCCTTTGGCGATAGCTCCTCGTGGAGCAAGGGTTAGATACCCGCCAACGCGGCGTCGGCGGCTTCCAGAGTTTTCGCAATTTCCTCGGTGCCATGCTGGGCAGACAGAAAGCCAGCTTCAAAGGCAGACGGGGCAAGATAAATTCCTTGGTCTAACATGCGATGAAAGAACGTATTGAATTGGTTGACCTTCGAGCTCGCTACATCCTCATAGTCATTGACGCTGTCCTGGCCAAAGAAGAAGCTAAACATACCGCAGACGTGATTCTCGCAAAGACTGATGCCGTGTTTCTTTGCCAGGGATAACATGCCGCTGACTAATTCATCGGTTGTGCGGCTCATACCCTCATAGACAGCATCGGTCAGGTGGTTAAGCGTTGCCAGGCCTGCCGCCATGGCTAGGGGGTTCCCTGACAAGGTACCAGCCTGATACACCGGTCCAGCCGGGGCAATGCAGCTCATGATGTCGGCGCGACCACCAAAGGCCCCAACAGGCAGCCCGCCCCCAACGATTTTCCCGAGGGTCGTGAGATCAGGCTGAATGCCATACAGTTCTTGCGCGCCTCCCGGTGCCACGCGAAATCCCGTCATGACCTCATCGAAGATCAGCACTGCACCGTGCTGCTGGCACAGGTCTTTTAAGCCCTGCAGGTAGCCCGCCTGGGGCGGTATGCAGCCCATGTTGCCAGCAATGGGTTCCACAATGATGCAGGCAACTCGCTCGCCGTAAGTCGACATTAGGGAGTTAATGGCATCCAGGTCATTAAAGGGAGCGGTCAGGGTATGTTGGGCCAATGATTCAGGCACCCCCGGCGAGTTAGGCAGCCCTAACGTAAGAACACCGCTACCTGCTTTGACCAGCAAAGAGTCCGAATGACCGTGGTAGCAGCCGGAAAACTTGACGATCATGTCCCGGCCGGTGAAGCCTCGCGCCAAGCGGATGGCAGACATCGTTGCCTCGGTGCCTGAATTCACCATTCGCACCTGTTCCATACTTGGTACCAGGGAGGTGATTTTCTCTGCCAGCTGGATTTCAAGTTCTGTGGGTGCGCCAAAACTCAGAGCGCGCTGGGCTTGTTCGGTTACCGCTTGCACGGTTGGTTCAAAGTTGTGCCCGAGGATCATGGGGCCCCAAGAGCCGATGTAATCGATGTATTCGTTGCCATCCACGTCGTATAGGTAAGCGCCTTTGGCGTTGGCGAAAAATATCGGATCCCCACCAACACCCTTAAAAGCGCGGACCGGTGAGTTCACGCCTCCTGGGATGGTCTTCAGGGCGCGTTGCATCAACAAGATCCGCGAGCTCCTCGACGAGACTGCGGCCGAAAACTACCGCATGGAAATCAACCGGGTGT
>CAZWQK010000097.1:3015-6863 GCA_964635835.1 uncultured Pseudomonadales bacterium | reverse complement strand
AACGATGGAAAATACAGGTGAATTAGCAGCCTTTCGCCGTGACGTGAGAAGCTGGGTTCAGGAAAACTTCCCCAGCAGCCTGCAGGATCAAGACCTAGCGAGCTTGGCCGGCGGAGAAAGCGGCGCCCGGGCCAGCGACGAGGTGAAGACGGCGATGGAAACCTGGCGTCAGCGTTTGGCGGAAAAAGGCTGGGGTGCCCCGACATGGCCGGTGGAATACGGTGGTGCGGGACTGTCGGATCCCGAAGCCAACGTTATTGGCGAAGAAATTTTCCAGGCTGGAGCCTACAACCCTATTCCCCACATGACCGGCATGGGCGTAACCATGGTTGGGCCGACCTTGCTGGAATACGGAACCGATGAGCAGAAAGACCGGCATCTCAAAGGCATCGCCAGCGGAGAAGTTCGTTGGTGCCTGGGCCTGTCTGAACCAAATGCGGGATCAGACCTTGCGTCGTTGTCTACCAAGGCAGAGGACAAAGGGGATTACTTTGCATTGAACGGGCAAAAAATATGGACGTCCGGTGCCAACATTTCGCAATGGTGCGGCGCCTTGGTGCGCACTGACAGCGATGCCGGCAAGCGTGACGGAATCAGCTTTGTCCTGCTGCCCATGCAGCAAGACGGAGTGGAGACCCGTCCCATTCGCCTAATCTCCGGGGTATCACCGTTTTGTGAAACCTATTTCAACGATGCCCGCGCAGAAAAAAGCGATCTGCTGGGCAACCTGAACGACGGCTGGAGCGTCGTGAAACGACTGCTGCAGCACGAGCGTCAAAGCCAAATTGGTGGTCGGGGTGTCAGCATGCTGGACTCAGAGCCGCTACACGTGAAAGCGGAACGCTTTGTGGGCGTGGACGAAGACGGCACGCTGGCAGACAAGGATCTGCGTCAGCGTCTGGTTCGTAACTACATGGACGCCACGGCCCATCGTTTAACCGCCGAGCGCATTACCGCTGAAGCAGCGGGGCGAGTTGAAGTCAGCGCCGCGGCGTCGATTTTGAAAAATTCCAACACCCGGGTTGCGCAGAATAAAGCGGAACTGGCACTGGAAATTATGGGTAGTCAAGGTATTGGCTGGAGTGGTGACGACTTTGCCGAGGAAGAATTAGGCATTGTGCGTGAATGGCTGGCCGGCAAGGCCATGTCCATTTATGGCGGTTCCTACGAGGTGCAAAACAACATCATTTCGAAAAATGTACTGGGATTGCCGGAAACCACCCAAAAGGGGTAACCAGGACAGTTTGCAAGACGACCAACAGCGCACCCAGGGGGAAAAATTCATGGCAGCGTTAACAGCAGAACAATCAATACTTAAGGACCAAGCCAGTTCTTGGATAGAGACTCAATTGCCGGTGCAGAAGTTCCGCGAGTTTCGCAACAGCAACAGCGATGGGGGTTTCGACCCCCAGGCCTGGTCCGCCATGGTGGAAATGGGCTGGACGGGCATTTTGGTGCCGGAAGCGTATGGCGGCTCGGACCTGGGGTACCTGACCTTTGGCCTCATTCTCGAGCAGCTTGGTCGGCAGCTTTGCGCATCACCGCTGTTCGCTTCAGCCTATGTCGGGGCAACGGCCGTGAATCTTGGCGGCAGCGACCCGCAAAAACAGGCATGGTTGCCAAAAATCGTTGATGGCAGCGAGATTTTGACTCTGGCGGTAGACGAACAATCCCGCCATAACCGTCAGGGTGTAGAGACTACGGCCCAAGCTAACGACCAAGGCTACCTGCTTAATGGAGCAAAAACCTTTGTGCTGGAAGGCATGAGTGTAAGCACCCTCATTGTCGCGGCCCGGGCCGACGATGGTCACATCGGTTTGTTCCTGGTTCCGGCGGCTACTCAAGGGTTAGATAGACATCGCATGTCGACCTTAGATTCCCGCGATTACGCCCGAGTTACCCTGAGCGGTGTCCAAGTAGGGGCGGATAGCCGACTTGATGCCATGCCGGAAAGCGAACTCTATGAGAAGGTGCTAGACCGGGCAGCTGCGGGCATCGCTATGGAGATGCTTGGCGTGGGCTGCTACGCCTTTGAAATGACCCTGGACTACCTGAAAACGCGCAAGCAGTTCGGTCAGGTGATTGGATCCTTCCAGGCCCTGGGGCATCGCGCCGCGGAGCTGTACTCTGCTCAAGAAATGGCCCGTTCCTGTGCCGAAGCTGGGGTTACGGCCATTGATGAGGCCGCCAGCGACGAAGCGGCCATGAGTGCGCTGTCCAAGGCAAAGACCGGTGAATTTCTCTTTGATATGTCCAATCAGCTGATCCAGATACACGGCGGTATTGGCATGACCGACGAGTTTGACGCCGGCCTGTACTTAAAGCGCGCACGAGTGCTAGAGACCACATTCGGCAATCAGGCTCAGCATCGTGATCGCTATGCGACGCTGCTCGGGTTCTAGCCTGCAAGGCGTAGCGCGCAAAAAAAAAGCCGGGGTGACCCGGCTTTTTTGTTCCTGGGCAGCATTGCCCGAGCTGGCTCGGTCTAGCGGCGGGTTCGATTCCAGCCTTCCAGAGCGGCGCTCATATCCAGCAGCTGATCCTTGTTGGCCACAAGGTCCTCATATTCCACATCCACACCCAGCTCTAAATCTGCGTTGTTAAATACTGCGCAGGTAGAGAAGCGGCCGCCACCGGCCTGAATGATTTTGCCGTTGGGCGCTTCGTCACTGACCATGAGCAGCACTGCCGGCGTTACCAACTTGGGATGCACATCGGCATCGGGATTATCCGGGTCCAAATCCTCGCGGCCAGGGATGGTGGCGATCAAGCGCGTGGCGGCGCTTGGGGCCAAGCCGTTTACCCGGATGTTTTTCGCAGCCCCTTCAATGGCCAAAACGTTAATCAAACCAAGCATGCCCATTTTTGCGGCACCGTAATTGGCCTGACCAAAGTTGCCGTAAATACCGGAGGTAGAACTGGTGAGAACGATTCGACCGTAATTTTTCTCGTACATGATCGGCCAGGCAGCATGAGTGACGTAGGCGCTGCCGTTCAGGTGTACGTCCATGACCAGGTCCCAGTCGTCTAGGGACATGTTTTTAAAGCTCTTGTCGCGCAGAATACCGGCGTTGTTGATCAGAATATCCACAGTGCCGAATTCAGCCACGGCATCATCGATAATCGACTTGGCGCCTTCTTTGCTTGAAACCGACGCTTTATTGGCGATGGCAACGCCACCTGCCTGGCGGATCTCTTCGACAACGACATCGGCCATATCACTGGAACCCACGCCGTCGCCGCTGCCGCCTAAGTCATTGACCACGACCTTGGCTCCCCGCCTGGCGAGTTCCAGCGCATGGGATTTCCCAAGGCCACCACCTGCTCCGGTCACTACCGCAACTTTGTCTTCGAATTTGCTCATTGGGCCTCCCTGGCTGTTGGTTAGAAAAAAACGGGGTGAGGTTAGTGAATATCACCGCTGCTGGCTATTCCCGGCGACGCTTGTGCCTGGGGCGTGACGCTGCTAAAGGGCTAGCGCGGGATCCCCAGCAACCGTAAGGCGGTGAAGTTCTCGTGCATAGCCGTCGTAGCCGCCATTGGCCTTGTGCAACACAGAACGGTTGTCCCACATGACCAACATATTGGGTTCCCAAACGTGGGTGTACTGAAACTCTTCCCGGGTTTGCCAGGCGTAGAGGTCCAGGATCAGCTGGCGGCTCTCGGCTTCTTCAAGCCCAACAATCGTGTGGATGTAACCCACGGTGCCGAAAATGGTTTCAACCCCGGATTCTGGGTGCTCGGCGATGATGGGGTGTGGCTGAGACTTGTTGGCCTGTTCTGAAAACAAAATTTTCATGCTGCGATCATTGCCTTGATCCTTCACGCCGTAGGTGCCGTCGGGTCCG
>CAZWQK010000097.1:0-3005 GCA_964635835.1 uncultured Pseudomonadales bacterium | reverse complement strand
AAGCGGCGGCAGCCGAATGCAGTGCAATTTTGCCTTCAAGGCGCTGGCGCAGAGCGTCGGGCATTTTAGCCAGCGCCAACTGCTGATTGGCAAAGCCCGTATTTCCACCAACCGGTGGGACGACCAGGCTGTACAAACAGGTGCCAATGGGCGGGTGCTGTTTGAAGCTCCAGTCTGTGTGCCAGTTTTCGGCAAAGACCGGGGCTTGCTCGTCGGCCCGCCGCGTCAGGGCGACAACGGGGCTTTTTTTGCTGATGGGCACAAAGTAAGGGTCGTCGCCAACGTTGCCAAAGTAGTTGGTAATGCGCACCAGATCCTCGTCGGTGAGTTGCTGGTCGGGGAAGGCGAGGACGTGGTGTTCCAGCCAAGCCGAGCGGATGGCGGCGATGGTGTCCGCAGCCAGCGGCTGCGTTAAATCAATGCCGGTAATTCGCGCGCCGCAGGCTTGGCCGGTTGGTGTGACTTGCATATCGGTAACCTCTCGTCCTCGGCAGCAACGATAACACCGCCAATGGGATCCCGGTAGCTAGCCCACGGACATGGCCAAAACTCGGGATATTTCGCGCAGACTTCGGTTACTTTGCTCAGCCCAAGTGTTGAAGGCGTCTTGGGCCGCCAACAAGTCTTTCTTACTGGTCGGATCTTTATCGACGACCCCGGCTTGAATCAGCGCGGCGATAACGTCTGAAGAGAAGATGGGCGTGTCATAGCCTAAAAAGCGCAGGCAGTAGCGACCGGTTTGTCCACCTAACCGACTGCCGTGGGTTTTGAGGTGTGCCCATAAACCAACAAAGTCGGAGGAGGGCCAGCCCGCCAGGAAATTGCCATTGGCATTTTTTACCCGAGAACAACCGCAACCGCGGCGTTGACCGCGGCGATAGCTTCGGCTGTTCTGTCCTTTGGATTTTCTGTGCTAGCACCTGGTTTGCCCTTTATCGACCGGGTAGGCCTGGTCTTTTTGATATGCGGGGTATTGGGTATCGGCATATCGCATTTGCGGCCTCAGCCTCAAAGTGGAGCCGTGGAGTTGTCAGAGGGGAATTTTGCAACCTCGTCGAGTTTTAATCTGAGTGCGCTGCTGGTTGCTTTGATTCTCTGCGCGTTTTACACCACATGTTGGTAGTGGCCATTGACTAACGGCAATTTTGAGCTAGTGTTTGCGCTTGCGCTGCTCATAGGGTGGTCAAGTCTGCAGGCGCTAGACCTCTGCGCCACGCCGCTTTGGCAGGATGAATTCAACGGTGATGAAATCGACCCATCTAAATGGTTGATCATTGAAGGGGACGGCTGTGGGCAAGCGTTGTGCGGTTGGGGCAACAACGAGGAACAGTGGTATTCCAGAAATAACGCGCGGATCGAGAACGGCGCACTTTACCTCACGGCAAAACGCCAGCGGGTACTGCGGCGGCACTATACCTCGGCCAAGCTGACCACCGAAGGACGTTTTGCAGCGCAATTCGGTCGGTTTGAGGCGCGGATGAAATTACCATTTGGTGCAGGGCTCTGGCCTGCCTTTTGGATGTTGCCGAAGACCGAATCGAAATGGCCATTGGGTGGTGAGATCGACATTTTGGAAAGCAGTGGTCATACCCCGGAGAAGATCCTTGGGGCCATCCATTTCGGTTCGCTGTGGCCCAACAATGTTCACTATAGCTAGTCGATTTTAAGCCCGATTCCATGGACCAATGACTTCCACACATACGCTGTGGAATGGGGACCCGGAGAAATTCGATGGCTCGTTGACGACAAAGAGTACGGCCATGCAACGCCAGAGGACATTGCTCCATACCCCTGGGTGTTCGATGAGCGGCCCTTTTACTTGATCTTGAATCTGGCCTTAGGCGGCACCCTGGGTGGCGACGTTGAACCGTCGGATCTACCCGGAGAGCTTGTTGTTGATTACGTGCGTGTCTATCCGCTGAATTGCGGTTAGTGCGCTACTGAAGCTGCCGGCGAAAGCCGGGGTTGTTTTACAGTGCATCACTCTGGAATGAATCTATGAATCCTACCGTTAACGACGTCACCGCCCGAATCGTCAAGCGAAGCCTCAATTTGCGTCAGGAATATCTGCGGTTAATTGCGGCGGCGACTGCCGAGCAACCACCGCGAAATAAACTGTCATGCGGCAACATGGCTCATGGGTTTGCGGCTTGCGATGCGACGGATAAAGATACAATTCGCCTTGTTAACGCTCCAAACATTGGCATCGTTACCGCATACAACGATATGCTTTCGGCTCACCAGCCCTATGCGACTTACCCTGAAACGCTGAAGTCGAATGTTCGCAGTATGGGGGCAACTGCTCAGGTTGCTGGTGCTGTCCCTGCCATGTGCGATGGTGTAACCCAAGGCTTGGAAGGCATGGAGTTGAGCTTGTTCAGCCGTGATCATATTGCTCAGTCCACGGTGATTGCGTTATCTCATCAGATGTTTGACGGCGTTCTCTGTCTCGGCATTTGCGATAAAATCGTGCCAGGGCTGCTGATGGGTGCCCTGCGTTTTGGGCACATGCCGATGATGTTCGTTCCTGCAGGACCAATGCAGTCGGGTATCACTAATGGCGAGAAAGCGCGAGTGCGTCAGCTTTACGCCGAAGGCAAAATCAGCCGTGATGAGCTCTTGGATGCCGAATCCGCGTCCTATCACTCTGCAGGTACCTGCACATTCTATGGCACAGCGAACAGCAATCAGATCCTCATGGAGGCCATGGGATTGCAGCTACCGGGTGGATCCTTTGTCAATCCCGATACTCCACTAAGAGATGCGCTGACAGCAGAAACGGCTAGACACATTACTCGAATCACGGCCTTGGGCGGTAAGTGCAAAGCGCTGGGTGAAGTGGTGGATGAGCGCTCTTTCGTGAATGCAATGGTTGCTTTGCTGGCGTCTGGCGGCTCCACGAACCATACGATTCATCTGATCGCTATGGCCAGATCAGCGGGTATCGTAATTGATTGGAGTGATTTCGATGAATTGTCTCGGGCCGTGCCCTTACTGGCTCGCGT
>CAZWQK010000096.1:6141-6873 GCA_964635835.1 uncultured Pseudomonadales bacterium | reverse complement strand
CCGAAAAGATACGTTGAGCGAAGCCGAGCAAGATGTCGCTGCCCGGGCCATGTCATTGGTCCAAGAGCCGGATCAATTGGCCGACTTCCTGGCTCACCCTTGTCTGGCTTTGGGAGCCGCGAAACGGTTGAGCAAGCTATTGCACCTGGACGCGGCCCATCCTGCCAATACCCACGAGCTGGTATTTCAGGCTCGGCTGGAAACCGCGTCGGACACCGATATCCAGCTGCTGGCCGGCAAAGCGAGCAAGGCCGACGAGCTGGCCCTGCTGGTCATTCGCGCCTCCGCCGAGACACGGTCATCGCTGCTGAAGCTGCCACTATTACGGGGCGAGCACGGGCTGGCGGTGCTGGAAAAAGTCTCCCGCGGCCGGGATAAAACCTGTAACCGACTCGCTCGTGAGGGACTGGAGTTTATCCGCGACAACCGTCGGATTTTAAACGACCACCTGAAGAGGCTGGCAGAGATACCAGAGAGCGTGCAGCGAGAGCTGAAAATCCCGCCCAAGGACTTAGACGCGTTAATCGTTCAGCGCAAGAAACTAAGCCAGTTAAAACTGCGCTACGAGCAGTTGCTGACCGACATTCAGGCCGCCGAACGCACCTTGACCAACAGCGGTGAGGTAGTGGAGGCGTTTCAGCCCAACGCAGAGCCCTTTGCGGGACTAGACCTGACGGTACCCGATGCTCAGGACAATCCCTTCCCGCCGCTGCTGAATTGGGTTGGGTGGCC
>CAZWQK010000096.1:1680-6131 GCA_964635835.1 uncultured Pseudomonadales bacterium | reverse complement strand
ACACTCTCAGCGTCACCAGCGACAGCCTAACCACTGCCGAGTGGCTCGACGAGCCGGCCCTGGCTGCAGCGGAGACCACGCTCAGCCAAATAGCCGGAGACTGGCGGCAGGCCTGCGACGTGTTCCCGGCGAGCGAAAACCAGCAGCAGCTCTTTGACCAACGCCTAAGCTCGCTGCAAAAACAGCTGACCGGCTGGCGGCAGTTAATCGCCCAACCTTGGGATGACTTGAGCCCACCCAATGAATCGGGCTCAGAACGGGCAAGCATCGACGCCATTAGTCAGTGGTTAGCCAAGGCAGAAAAAGCCCAGGCGTCAATCCACTGGCCCAAGGACTTGGCGGTACCGCCAAAGCTCGCCCAGTTGCGTCAGCACATAGCCGGCGCCGCGGATCAAAAAACCTCCATCGCCGCCCGGCAGCAAGCCCTGTCCGCCGAGCTAAAAAGTCTTAGCGGCACCATAGCCCCGCTAATCGAGAGCGGCGAGTTCAGGCGTGCCCTGAGTGTCCTGGGGCAGTGCCGGTCGCTGCAAAAGCAAGGCGCCCGGGGCGCTGAAAAGACCCTCAATCAGGCCAGCCAGCAGCTGGGCGAACTCAGCGACTGGCAGCAGTTTGCGGCCTCACCTAAGCGCGAAGCCCTGCTGCAATCTGTGCAGGACTTGGTGGAAGCGCCCGCAGATCCAGAGGTTCAGCGAGAAAAACTCAAGGACTTACGCAGCCAGTGGAACGCTCTGGGCCCGCTACCAAAAGCCCAGCGCAACCTGCAGCAGTCTTTTGACGAACTCGCGGAACAGGCTTTCGCCGTTTGCAAGGCGCATTTCGCCGAACAGAATAAAGCGCGCCGGCAGAATCTTCAGGCCAGAAAAGCCTTGTGCGACCACCTGCAGCAGTACCTGGACAACACCGACTGGTCTGCAGCTGACATGAAGGCCGCGGAACAAATCATGCGTCAGGCCAGGCGTCAGTGGCAGGAGCACCACCCCTGTGATCGTAAGGGCCTAAAGCCGGTAGAAAAACGATTTGAGGCGCTGCAGGAAGCCCTTTACAGCCATGTCAAAAACACCTGGGACGCCAACGTAAAAGCGAAAGAAACGCTGGTCAGCAGGGCCCAGGCGTTACTGGAACAGGAGTCCTCGGATGGACTGGCTGCCGGGGCCAAGGACCTGCAGGCCCAGTGGCGGAACATCGGCACCACACCCAGAAGCGCAGACCAGCGGCTTTGGAAGCGCTTTCGAAAAATCTGTGACGAGATTTTTGATCGCCTGGGCAATGAGCGCACGGCCCACCGCACAGCGCAAAAGCAGGTGGAAACCGAGCTAACCGCTCAACTTAACGCTTTTGACCCCAGCAATGCTGGGATAGCCGACGCTGAAGCCCAGCTCAATACACTTGCTGACCGGGCTCAAGAGCTGGGTTTGGAGCGCCAGTTCCGCAAGGCTCTGAATGCAAAGGAACAACAGTTAACGGCAAGGCGCAACGCCCAGAGGCAAGCATCCCAACAAAAACGCCTGGAGGAGTTCATGCTTTGGGATCAGCAGGTCAGCGAGGCCGAAGCCGCCGGCAACAGTATCGCCGCTCCCCACAATCTGTTTAACCCGCGGATTGCGGGCACCGCGGCAAGCGAGGATCTGCACACCTTGACCATGGAGGCGGAAATCGCCGCAGACATTCCAGGCCCCAAGGACGAGCAGAGCGCTCGCATGACCCTGCAAATCCAGCTGATGAATCAGGGCATGCGCAACATGCAGCTGGTGGACAACCAGCAGCTGCTGGAGCGCTGGTGCCAAAGCGGACCCAAAACCCCGGCAGACGACGCACTGCGCCAAAGATTTTTTGCAGCCTTAACGGCGCGGCTGAACTAAATCCGTTGAAAAAAGGTGCCTGCGCTTACCCAGCCGAACAAGCTGGGACGATACCAGAGACTCAGCTCAACGGGCTTTTGCCCGTCAAACCCTCGTCTTGGCATTGGGAAAACTCAGAGATACGACTGTGCCGCCGAGTGCGCTTGCATTGATAGCCATACTGGCCCCATAGGCCGACAGCAGCTGCACGACCATCGCCAAACCGATGCCCTGGCCCGGCGCCTGACTATCAAGCCGAGTACCGCGGCTCAGTACCGCATCTACCTTGGAAGGGTCGATGCCCGGCCCGTCATCATCCACACACAAGACCAAGGTAGTAGAGCCATCATGTTTCGCTGGCAGCACATCGGCGCGAACGCGAACGCACCGGGCGCCGTGTTTACAGGCGTTCTCCAGCACATTGCCGACAATATCCAACAAATCGTCTTCATGAACACGCAGCGCCACCTCAGCCGGCAAATGACACTGAAAATCGTTATCGGGATAGCTCACGGACAGAGCGCGCATCAGCCGCTGGACAACAGGCTCAAGACTTACCCAAGGCCGATCAACCGGGCTCTCGGTTTCAGCCAGACGCGCTACGCGGGCAAGCTGGTGATCCACGATACCCTGCATGCGAGCCACCTGATCTTGCAGTAACGGCAGATCCGGAGGCTGGTGGTTGATACCCAGTCCAAGCACGGACAGCGGCGTTTTCAGACTGTGCGCCAAGTCGTCTAGGGCCTGACGATACCGCTTGCGCTGGGCGGCCTCGAAAGTGACAAAGCGATTCAGGCTTGCCACCAAACCCGCCAGCTCCCGCGGCTGCACTGGCTCCAGTTGGCTTCGGTCGCCTTGTTCAAGCTCCTGCAGCTGGTTTTGAATTTGCCGCAGTGGGCGCATCCCCCAACCCAGGGCCAACACACCGACCAAGCTCAGCACAACCAAGAGCACGCCGAAGCTGGCGATTAAGCCGTAGCGAAAGTTATCAACAGATGTCTGGTAAGGCAGCTGATCCACGCAGACCGTAAACGCTACCTCTGGCGTCACCAGTCCTTCCCAAAAGGCCTCGTTGCTCAGGCAATACAGGTCAACAGGCCCGGTCACGGCATCAAAGAAAAATGCACCGGCGTCGGATGGTGGGGGGTTGAGAGCGTGATCGGAGATCTGCCGGTTAACGTCTGGGTCCGCGGTGGCAAGAGACGGCGACCGCCAAAGGATACCGTTGGCCCGATCGGTGACAAGGGCGTACATATCCGATCCAGGCTGCTGGAGGCGGGGCTGGGAAACCCCTTCGGCAAAGCTCAGCAATCCCTGCTCCTCGTCCGCAGAACTCATCAGCGCATAGATAACCGGGCGCAGCCGCTCACCGGCTCCAGTGACCACGCTGTCGCGATAGGTTCGTTCGAGGAACACGCCAATCAAAGACAGGCACAGCAGCAGCACGGCATTGGATGCCAGGGTTAACCGACGAGCAATGGAATTCATAGGCCGCCGCCGTCGCTGAGCAGGCGATAGCCCTGGCCACGCACTGTCTGAATCAGCGAATGAGGCCCAAGCTTGCGGCGCACGCGCCCGATCAGCACCTCTACTACATTGCTGTCCCGATCAAAATCCTGGGCATATAGGTGCTCGGTTAGCTCGGCCTTGGAGATCACCCGGCCCCGGGCCAACAGCAGGTGAGTGAGCAGCCTGTATTCAAACCCAGTCAGGTCTTTCTCCTGGCTGTCCACCCAAACCTGTTGGCTGACGGTATCTACCTCCAGCGGCCCCGCAGTCAGAACCGGTGCGGCATGACCTGCAGAACGACGGATCAGGGCATTGACTCTGGCCAGCAGCTCCTCCATCCGAAACGGCTTGGTGAGATAGTCGTCGGCCCCTGCCTCCAGCCCTTGGACTTTGTCGCGCCAATGGCTGCGCGCGGTTAACACCAGGATAGGAACGCTAACCTGCTGCTGGCGGAGCGCGGTAATCAGATCAACGCCGTTCAATTTGGGCAGCCCTAAATCCACCACGGCCAAATCAAAGCTGAACTCGGTGGCAAAGTACTGGCCCTCTTCGCCATCGGCAGCGCTTTCCACCACGTAGCCTGACTGCATCAATTGCTCGTGCAGCTGCCGGCGCAGGCCGTCATCGTCTTCTACGATGAGAATGCGCATCCTAGCCGCCCCGACGCAGACGTCCGCGCTGATCCACCACCATGGTCATCACGCGCTGCTCATCCACCAGCACCCGCACTCGATGAAAAAGCATCCCGTCCGGGCGTCGGACAGTCTTTGCCGACAACACGCGACCACCGCTTTCCTCCTGGGCAATGCGAATGGCTTGATTCAGGCCGATGATACGTCCTGCATCCCGATCAGGCTGCACAAAGTCTTTGGCCCCGGCCTCAAAGCCTTGGCCTGGCTGGGCCCAGCCTGACTGGGGGACTGAAGCCAGCCCCACACTGAGAGCAGCACAGGTGAGCAGAGCAAGCCTCTTCGCCCGCACCCTGGGAGCGCCGATGGCTATGGGTTTGTTGATGATATTTGCCTGCATTTTTACGTCCGCTGCCGCCAAGCCTCCGGTACCGCCGCCCGGGCGCCAGGCTGACCGAGGCAGGCGGCGAACTCC
>CAZWQK010000096.1:0-1670 GCA_964635835.1 uncultured Pseudomonadales bacterium | reverse complement strand
GCCGCCCGGCTACAGCGGCTGCACTTGAACCCGCACGCGCATGGTAGCCCCTGGGTCTGAATTCATGCGCGTTTGATAGGTGCGTCCCGCATAGGCATAGCTCACGTCGTAGCCGCTTAAGCGCTCTTCTTCCACACGCTCATATACCGTCGAGCACACCTGCCGCTCTTCGTAGCCGTAGCCGCCCTGCCTTTCGGCGCTGCGGCGTCCGATGTCCTTGCCGATAGAGTAGCCCAAAACACCGCCAACCACTGCACCTACCCGCTGGTTAGATTTTTTTGAACCCACGGCGTTACCCAATGCACCGCCGATAATCGTGCCAACGATGGCTGGTGTGGCAGACCTAGGCTCACCATGCCGACGGGCCACCTGCTCGATATCACACTGTTCGCTAGGCACCTGCCGTACTACGGTTTGATAAACCGGGTAGGAGGAAATCACCGGGATCTCCTCAATCTGGCCGTTCGCCCAAGCCGACAGCGCCGGGAACCAGGCCAACACCACCGCCGCCAGAGTGCGGTTGCCCGCCGCCTGGATATCCCACGCCCGCAAAGCTGGCGGGATTAACCGAACCGCCTCTAGGCTTTTCACCGTTTTCATCTTGCTTATCATACTCATCGCTCCGTTGTCTTTGTCGCTCGCTGTTCTGCTTTTAGTTCCGCTTCGTCTGCGGTCACTTTGACATTTACCGCCATGTCATCGTTTGGCTACGCTAACCTTGGTTAACTGAACGAGAACTGAACGAAGCATTTCGCGAAATCAAGGGCGATGCCGCTGGCTAGGGGTAGTCGGCTACGGACGCTATGCGCTCAACCCGATGACTTGCATCCAAACGAATGTGCAGACCCGGGCCCCGGGGTCCGCAGGCCCATTGCCATCGCGTCAGCCGCTCATAGTGCTCAATAAAGCGCCGCAGGCTCTGCTCGTCCATGCGCCGGGCCTGAGCGAGCTGATCCTCTTGCTGGCGCCGCCACTGCAGAACCTGAGCAAAGCCCGGGGGCTGAAGGCACAGCCAGTAATCAATATCGCTCCATAAGGGCTCATAACGCGTCTGGATCTGCTGGTTAACCCAGCGTCGCCAGATACCTTGCTGATCCATGGCGCGCTCTAAGTCATTGATGGGTTCCAGCAACGCTGCCTCACCTTGAGATTGCACGCCCAAACACCAGCCCTCCAGGACCAGTACTTGGCAGGACAGCGGGTGTTGGCCAGCGCGATCGTCTGCGGCTTTGTCGAACCGGGGCAGGAAACCCTGGCCCTTGCCGGCTTTCGTACCCTTTAACACTTGCTGCAGCCAGTCCACGTCGTGAGTGCCGGGAACCCCCCGGGTTCGCAGCAATGGGTGAACAGTGCTGGCCAAAACGCGCCTGTCTGACTGAGTGAGATAAAAGTCATCAAGGGATACCGCCTGCGCGGGAATGCCCAGACCCTTGAGCTGCTGGGTAAGAATGTCTGCCAGGGTGGATTTACCGGAGCCCTGGCTGCCGGATATCCCAATAATCTTGGGACCATCACTGGCGGTTATGCTGGCGTCTGTTATCACCTGCTGGGCAACACGGCGCCAGTCGGCAAAAGCATCAGCGGTTTCGTGACTGGGTGCATCCATACGGCGATTTACTCACTACTCAGGTTGATGTGCGGGTATAGCCATTTTCGTTTACCACGCTTGA
>CAZWQK010000095.1:0-6901 GCA_964635835.1 uncultured Pseudomonadales bacterium | reverse complement strand
GTACGGGGCTGGAGAAGGCTAATTACTTAGCGGCGTCTACCATATAGGTGACGGCTTCGCTTAATTCATCGTCTGAGCAGGACATGCAAAGGCCTTTGGCAGGCATCGCATTAATGCCATTCAAAGTACTGGTCATTAAGGTATCCATACCTTTGGCAATACGAGGGGCCCACGCATCTACATCGGCAAAAGCCGGGGCTCCACCGATACCCATGGCATGACAGGTGGCGCAATAGGTATCGTACACTTGCGTACCTGTTAACGGTGCCGCTGGCGCTGTCACTGCAACCTCCAGAGATTCCGCTCGGTTGACCGAACCGTAAGGCTGCAGGCGGGCGTCGATCTCGTCGTCGCTGCCTGGAGGGACCGCATTTGCGGCCAGGGCAAATAGCAGGGTTGAAGCAATAGCGATGAATCTCAGTCTCAAGAGATCTCTCCTTATTAAGCGATTACATGTTTTCATTACAGCCCATGATCCTGCCCTTACGGGTGGTCGACCTTCGGCATTGCCCTGGGACGCGGGCGCGGGATCGGCAATGACCCCCCACAGCTGAGCAAGCTGGCGCAGGATTATAGCCTCAGGTACGGGTCGCGTCGAATAACTCCCGCCCAATCAACATACGACGAATCTCGCTGGTGCCTGCGCCAATTTCATAAAGCTTGGCGTCGCGCAGCAGGCGCGCAGCAGGAAAATCGTTGATATAGCCATTACCACCAAGGGCCTGCACCGCCTGCAATGCATGCTGAGTAGCGCGCTCGGCAGCGTATAAAATACAGCCCGCTGCATCGATGCGAGTTGTGCGATCTGCATCACAAGCCGCGGCAACAGCGTAAACGTAAGCCCTAGCGGCATTGGTTTCGGTGTACATATCGGCGATTTTCGCCTGCATCAGCTGAAATTCTCCTATGGGCCGTCCAAACTGTTGCCGCTGGTGCACGTAGGGCATAGCAACGTCCAAGGCCGCTCGACTTAAGCCCAAGGCACCACCTGCGAGCACCACCCGCTCATAGTCCAGGCCGCTCATTAAAATGCTAACGCCCTGCCCAACCTTACCCAGTATCTGGCTCTTCGGTATTCGGCAATCTTCAAAAATCAGTTCCGCTGTATCGGAGCCCCGCATGCCCATCTTGTCTAGCTTGGTTCCCGTGCTAAACCCGGCCATGGTTTTTTCTACTAAAAACGCGGTGATGCCCTTGGAGCCCAGAGCTGGATCCACCGTGGCATAAACCACCAGCACGTCGGCTCCAGGGCCGTTGGTAATCCACATTTTGTTACCGTTCAGCACATAGTCGTCGCCGTCGTCAGTGGCTCTGAGGCGCATGCTAACCACATCAGATCCAGAGCCCGGTTCACTCATGGCCAAAGCTCCGAGGTACTCGCCGGATACCAGCTTTGGCAGGTATTGCTGACGCTGCTCTTGGGTGCCAAAACGCACGATTTGATTCACGCATAAATTCGAGTGCGCGCCGTAGGAGAGGCCAACAGATCCAGACGCTCGGCTGATTTCTTCGAGCACAATGGTATGAGCCAAATACCCCATATCGACGCCGCCATACTGCTCGGGAACCGTCATACCCAGCACCCCAAGATCGCCTAGTTGTGGCCACAGGTCTCGCGGGAATTCGTTATTGCGATCGATTTCCGCCGCTCGAGGTGCTAGCTCTTTTGCGCAGAACGCCGCAACACTGTCCCGCAGCTGCCCGATGATCTCGCCATGGCCAAAGTCAAAATCCGGTAGCAAATGCATCGTCGCGCCCCCTCTCGATGAAGCAACATAGTACCCGATCACTTTCGCGGGACGCGGATAAATTTGCGCAGTGTTGCTCAATTCGAGCCAGTTGGACGAGAGAATTTGTCCTCGGGCTTGGACATGCTAGGCTCCCGCAACGCATCGGCACTCGCCCCCTGAAACCAGATAGCTATTGAGTTTTATGAACGATACCCCCAACGCCAAAGACGGGCCGGAACTGAAAGTGCTACTGGAGAATAACCGTGCGTGGGCCGCGCGGTTGCAACAAGACGATCCCGGTCTCTTGCCCCGATTAGCTAACCAGCAAAAGCCAAAGTACCTGTGGATCGGCTGCTCGGACAGTCGCGTGCCAGCCAACCAGATTACCGGCCTAGCGCCCGGGGAAGTATTTGTTCATCGCAATGTGGCTAATGTCATTAACCACAACGACCCCAACTGCCAAAGTGTTGTGCAATACGCTGTCGACGCACTCGAAGTGGAACACATCATTGTCTGTGGTCACTACAAATGCGGCGGCGTGCAAGCAGCCATGGAAGGGGCTGCGAGCGGTACCGTAGCGCAGTGGATTGCCGGCATCGCGGACATTTGGGCGCAACAGCGATCGGTGCTTGAAGCGCTACCGGAAACCGAACGGCTGGCCAAACTGTGCGAGCTTAATGTTCGCCACCAACTGGCGTCCCTTGCCAAGAGTCCGCCGGTTAGCCAGGCCTGGGCTGCGGGTCGAGCACTCAGCCTGCACGGCTGGATTTACAACATTGCAGACGGCCTGCTGAAAGATCTCAACCTGTCGCTGCACAATCAGCTGGACGCTGACGCGCTAGACTGATTCGCGCCTACAGCAAACCTTGTTTGTGGGCCCAATCCTGGGTTTGATCGATGGCGCCAGCTAGTTTTGACACCAGCTCATCAATCTGCGCTTCGTTGATGATCAGGGGTGGGCAAATAGCCATGGAGTCACCCATGTTGCGCAGCACCAGTCCAGATTGGTGGCAGGCGTTGGCACAATAAGCACCCACACCATCCGCGGGTGCGAAGGGTTCCCGCGGCGTAGCACGACGCACCAGCTCGACAGCGGCGATCAATCCCTTACCGCGCACTTCACCTACCAGCGGGTGTCCAACAAACTGCTGCAGCCGCTGCTGTAAAACCTCGCCCATGCGAGCCGCGTGATTGAATAGGTCCATTTCCTCCATAAGCTCAAGATTGCGCAGGGCAACAGCGGCGCAGACCGGATGACCGGAATAAGTAAAGCCGTGAGCGAAGTTACCCAACTCGCCAGATCGCTCGGCGAAAGCCTCGTACATGGTCTCTGGCAGCAGCACAGCGCTAATGGGCAGATAGGCTGAGGACAGCGCTTTGGCGATGCTCATGGTGGTCGGTTTGATGTCCATGGTCTGGGCGCCAAACGGTTTACCTGTGCGGCCGAAACCACAGATCACCTCGTCGTCGATGAAAGCGATGTCGTGCGCATCGAGGACTTGCTGGATGCGCGGGAAATAATTTTCTGGCGGCACAACGACCCCGCCAGCGCCCATTATGGGCTCGGCAATGAAGGCCGCGATGGTTTCCGGGCCTTCGCGCTGAATCATTTGTTCAAGGTCGTCTACAAGGCGCTGCAGGAACTCGGCCTCGCTCTCACCCGCTTGGCCCTCGCTGTAGTAATGCGGTGAGGACGTATGCAACACGCCTGGAATGGGTAGGTCAAAAGCGGCGTGGAAAGGCGGCAGTCCGGTTAACGATCCGCTGGCAACGGTGACGCCGTGATACCCGCGCTTGCGCGAGATAATCTTTTTCTTTTCCGGGCGGCCCAGTGCGTTGTTGTAGTACCAGATGAGCTTGATCTGCGTGTCATTGGCGTCGCTGCCAGACAAGCCAAAGAATACTCGCCCGGCATCAAAGGGTGCCATGGCTTTGAGCTTTTCAGCCAGCAGCACAGACGGCTCATTTGTTCTCCCAGCAAACAGTTGAGAATAGTTGAGTTTCACCATCTGCTCGCAGGCAACCTTGGCTAACTCTTCCTGACCATAACCAATGGCGGTACACCACAAACCCGCCATCCCTTCCAGGTATTGTTTGCCGTGGTTGTCCCGAATGTACACACCGCTGGCGCTCTCATGCACGACTGGCCCCTGTTGCTGATGCTGGGCTAGGTTCGTGGACGGATGCAGCAGATGCTGCAGGTCCATTCCTTCAATGGAATCGTCGGGATACTCGTTGTGCGTTGCAAACTTGGAAATTTCCGCCATCTTGATCTCTTCCCCTCACTCGCTCTGACAAAGGGCCTTGAGCCGGTCATTGCTTCGCTTCACGGCCTGTTAAATTAACGTAGCAGCGCTCAAAGAAAATTCTTCCATCACCGCATCGGCGTAGTCGATGCGGCCAGTGAGCGCCTTTGAATCCCCATGACACAAACGCAGGCAGGCCTCTGCCATATGCTCGACCGGTGTGACTCGCGCCTCGTTAGACGCATTGATTAACTTGTGATGCATCACCCCTGGTGTTGCTACCAGGCCCGGTGAAATCACGTTCACGCCGATACCGTCATCGTAAACCTCCTGGGCTAGCCCGGTGGTAAAACGCTCCAGTGCAGCTTTGCACATGCCGTATACGGTACCGCCTCGCCCGGGCTGGGTTTTTTCCGGATGCAGCGCAGCGTGGGACGAAACGTTCAAAATCCAGCCCGAACCTCTTTCCTGCATGCCCGGCAGCACCAGCTGGGCCAGCTCAAACGGGGCCCAAACCTGCACATCCATCATTAGCCGAAAGCGCTTTTCGGGAAAGTCGCTCACCGGGATAAAGTAGGTAATCGCCGCATTGTTCACCAAGATGTCGATGGCTCCAAAGGCGGCAAGCGCTTGGTCCACGAGATTCTGCCGATCTTCGGCGATGGCAAGATCCGCTTTCACCGCCAGGGCCTCCCCGCCTGCAGCATTGATCTGGGCAACGGTTTCATTGATCGATCCCGGCAAATAATGGTCGCCGCTCTCCACGGTTCTGGCCGATACGACTACCTTTGCTCCCTCCATTGCATAACGCCGAGCAATGGCGTCGCCAATACCGCGACTCGCGCCGGTAATTACTGCCACCTTTCCTGCTAGCGCCCCTTGGGGGTTAATTGATGCTCCCACCCTCTTCTCTCCTTTGTCGACCTACCTTGATTGGCGAAATGTCTGCACGTTCTCGGGCCGCCACCCCACCGATGGCAATGCCCCAAGCCATCCATCTTTCTAACATTCCTGGTCCTTGGGAGAAACCGTAGCCTAGCTACGATACGCGCCTAACCCGGGGGCCGATCCCCGTTAGGATTTCATAGCTAATGGTGTTGGCCTGGCGGGCTACCCTCTCCACCGGAATATTTGCACCGAAAACCTCCACCCAATGCCCCTCGCTTAAAGAACAATCGTCAGGCAGCTCGACCACTATGGAGTCCATGCTGACACGACCGACTACGGCAAGCATGTGACCTTGCCAATAAACCTGGCCCTGATTCGACAACAGCCGCGGCACGCCGTCGGCGTAACCTACTCCGATGGTGGCCAGCCTCCCAGCGTTTTGGAGTCGATAAGTGGCGCCGTAACCGACCTCGGCCCCAGCATTCGCCGAACGCACCTGCAGCACCTGGCCCTCTAACGTGGCGACGGGCCTAAGAGGCTGTGCACCCTGTGCCAGCTGCGTTTCCTCTTGAGGGTTGACGCCGTACAAACCGATACCGAGGCGGTCCAGCCAACGCGTAGTTAGGTCGCCCAGCTCATTATCCGATAGAGCCCCAGCCGTGTTGTTGGCGCTAATCAAAAAGTTCTCGTGCAGCGGATCTAGAGACGCCAAACTACGGCTAAACAGCTGACGCTGCTGTGCTGTCATCGCGTGACCCCGTTCATCTGCCCGGGCAAAGTGCGTTATCACCAGTGCCAGATTCAATGGCGGCAATTTGCTCAAGTCCATGTCGCTGGGTAAACCCAACCGGTGCATGCCCGTATCAATGTGCAGGGCGGCTGGCAGTTCAGGCTCGCTAGCCCAAAGCGCGCACTGGTGTACGGTATTGAGGACTGGCACCAGGGCATGCTGTTTCAGCAGCTGCATTGTCTCCGGGGTGGCGCCGGCTAACACGAAGATCTGGGACTGGGGTAAAAGCTGCCGCAACTGTACTCCTTCATCGGCTACCGCAACAAAAAACCGTCGGCAGCCCTCCTGCCAGAGACGGCTCGCCACTTCGCTAAGGCCCAATCCGTAGGCGTTGGCTTTGACTACCGCACTGGCCTGCTCAGGGGCAACCCGCTGGGAACCACGCTGACGCAGCGCACGGTAATTCTCAGCCAGCGCGTCCAAACTCAGCCGCAACCTTGGCGACGTCACGCTGGTTCCTGTTGGCACATTTTGTTTCTGATGCTAGGGACTGAGCGTGTTGATGTAAGCAATGACAGCTTCATAGTCACCAATATCCATTAATTCACTCATGGCCGCGCGCATTTGTTGGCCGCCAGTGTCCTCAGGGTCGTAGCCCCGCCTGCCCTGGGCAAAATGTTTTAGCTGCGCCAAAAGGTACCAATCGTTTTGGCCAGCCAAGCGCGGCGCCCCCAGGGCCTCGAGCCCTTGACCTAAGGTTCCATGGCAGCTTGCACAGCTACTGAATAGGTCTTTCCCTCGCTGCAGGTCTCCGGTGATGGTCGGCGAGGCCGGTTTGTCTGGCAACGTTTGAATGTAGGCTACCAAGTCCTCCAGCGCGCCATCCCGATTGAGTCTCCGGGATTTCGACATGGCGGCCATTTGGCGGCCCTTGGCGTCACCGGCTGCACCACCACGAATACCGCTTTGAAAGTGCCGCAACTGCTTGAGCAAATACCCGGTTTGATTGCCGGTTAGCTTGGGCCCTGCCATAGCGATGTTACCTTGGCCCCAAGCCCCGTGACAGGAGGTACAAACTGAGTACAGCCTTGCCCCGGCATCAGCGTCACCGCTAGCCCAAGCGCTGGGCACCCCCCCAGCAAGCAGTAGAGCGATTAACGCCCCCCGGAACAACGAGGCGCTCCATATGGTGGCCCTTACCCGAATTAACGACGGCGCATTTGCTTTCACGGGAAATCTCTTCTCCTGTTAATCTGTGATTGAGGCCACTCGACAGCGAAGCATCCAGACCTAGAGCTCTGCTGCTA
>CAZWQK010000094.1:0-6918 GCA_964635835.1 uncultured Pseudomonadales bacterium | reverse complement strand
ACGTTAGGAGAACCGCGGGAGAACTTGGTGAGTAAAGTGGAGAAACTCTTGAGACCACGCCCTGCCCTGCTGCGCAAAGACTCGATACAAAAACCTTCGTAAAACCCGATAGACTCTCACCCACGCCAAGGAAAGGACATGCATGTGGCCAAACACATTGTGATCGTGGAAGACGACCCAGATCAGCGAGCCAATTACGCCGATGCCATTACTAACAAGGGTTATCAGGTCAGCGCCTACGGCAGCCGGGAGGAAGCGCTTGCCGCCTTCGATGGCGAACTGCCGGACCTGGCTATTTTGGACATTATCCTGGGTGACGAGGTGGATGCCGGCTTCCAGCTGTGCCGCGAGTTACTGGCGCGCTCTCCCAGTATGCCGGTCATTTTTCTGACCGAGCGCATAAACGAAATCGATAAAATTTCCGGCCTGCGTCTTGGGGCTTGGGATTATTTGCCCAAACCCATTTCTCTGGATTACCTGGCCGAACGGATTTCCTCTTTGCTGCGAATCAATGAAGCTCGCACGTCCCTCCAACGCAGCGACCTGGGCTCGGAAAAACACATCGGCGATTTAGCTCTGGATCAAGACGCCTTGCTGGTGAGCTGGCGCGACCAACGCATCGATTTATCCGGCACTGAATTTCGCATGCTGGCCAAGTTGGTCAGAGCGCCAGGCCATGCCGTGAGCTACGAAACCTTGATGAATGCCACCATGCAAAGCTTAGTGACTAACAACACGATCAATACGCACATGCGCAATATCCGGAAAAAATTCGAGGCCATAGACCCAGAGTTTGCCTGCATTAAAAGCGAATACGGGTTCGGCTACCGCTGGACGAAGCAATAGGGCCAAGCCAGTGAAGCTAAAACTGAACTTCCGCGGACCCAGGCTAGGCACCAAGCTCGCACTGATGGGATTGGCGCTGTTAGTGGTGCCATGGTTCAGTTATTTGCAGCTTGTGGAAATGGAGCGTCTGTTGATTCAGGGGCAATCTCAGGCCCAGCTCCTGACCGCCGAGGGGATATCTACTTTGTTCAACGGTCGCGAAGACCTTTTTAATGACCTACCCGTTAATCTGGAAGATTTTGAACCGCTTTATGCCCAGCCCCTAGGCAACACCATTCGGCTGGATGGCAGCGCGGAGGATTGGGGGAAAGACGCTGAGCAAGAAGCTCTGACCTTTGGCTCTGGCAGCTGGCAGGACTCGGATCTTCAGCTTCTGCTTGGTGAGCGGTCGGATTTCCTGTACGTGCACATGCGCATCAAAGATGACCGTTTGGTTTACCGCAACCCCGAATTCCTGAGACTGGATAACGCCGATCATATTCGTTTGAACTACATCGGCGCCGGTGGTGAGGAAGGACGCATGGCCTTGGTGTTCGAGGATTCCAACGTCATCACAGGTTTCGCTATGGATGAGCAGTGGCGCTATGCCGCCACTGGCGACGCGGATAATCGCGTGCAGGGCGTGTTGCGCCGGCAGCCGGCCGCTGCTGAAGGCAGTACAACGGATGCGCTGCTCCGGGACCTTACCCTGGAATTCCGCATTCCGCTGAGTTTGCTGGGCTCCCGGCAATTCTTTGGTTTGACCTTTGTTGACGTGGACGATCCGCTGCAGCGTCAGGTAGTCCGCAGCACACAAACCTTGCCCAAGGAAGCCAACCAGAATTTTAACCTCGTGGTTTTACGCACGCCGGAGGTGCGCAACATTGTGCAGGGGCTGGGATATTCCGGCGCTAAAATACTGGTGATTGACAGCCTGCAGCGAGTTCGAGCAGAAGTGGGCGCGACGCGCAAATCCAGTCCGGCAGACGATGACGGCCTACGGTTCGGTGCTGTGACCCGTCAGCTAACAGCCGCGGGTGATTTTGTTGGCAGCTTATTGCACCCGGCGGCAGCGGAGGAAGCCCAAGTCAGGGAGTCCAACAATCAGCGTGAAAAAGCGGTTCGAGTAAGCCTGGCCGGGGACCCCATCGCCCTCCGCAACCCCGTCTCCAACAATGAAGAATTGATCCTGGCTGCCCATCCTATTGTTTCTGCTGACCAAGTGATTGGCGCGGTAATCGTTGAGCAAAATATCGACGACATCCTGCGCTTTCAGCGTTCGGCTCTGGAGCAGGTACTTTTACTAACCCTCCTAAGCCTGTTGGCAATTTTCCTGGCGCTGATTGCTTTTGCTGGCCGTTTGGCCTGGCGCATTCGCAACCTGCGCAGGGAAGCGTCCTCGGCTATTGATGCCCGGGGCCGGTTGCGTCGTGGTGGTCTGCTTAATGAAATGAATTCCGGTGATGAAATTGGCGACTTAGCCCGAAGCGTCTCTAACATGCTCGAGAAGCTAAAGCAGCACAATGGATTTTTAGAGAACATGCCGCGAACCTTGCGCCATGAAATCAACAACCCCCTCAACACCTTGAGCACCTCGCTGCAGAATCTGGCCGATGAACATCCGAGCATCGATAGCAGTAAATATCTGGAGAGCGCAAAGCGGGGTGTGAATCGCATTGGCGCCATTGTGCAAAACCTCGCCGATGCCGCGAACCTGGAAGAAGCGCTGGAGGCCGAGGAACTTGAGGAAATCGACCTGAACCTGCTGCTGTCGAGCTATGTGGCAAATTGCGATGCGTCACATACTGGCGTGTCATTCCAATACAGTGGCACCGATGCTCCGGCTCTGGTGCTGGTATCGGATTTTCGCGTCGAGCAAATGCTGGATAAGCTTATAGATAATGCGGTGGATTTTCATCGCAGCGACACCCCGATTCGCGTTCACCTGGAGTGCTATGGCGACATCGCACAAATCGCGGTAGCAAATCGGGGGCCGGCGCTTCCGGCAGCAAAACTACAGTCGATTTTTGATTCCATGGTGAGCCATCGCGGGCCGGATAACCGCCTCCATTTCGGTCTGGGCCTCCACGTGGTGCGTATCATTGCTGAGCATCACGGCGGCACCGCCATGGCGATGAATCTTGAAGATCGTAGCGGCGTGGTCTTACTGATTCGACTGCCCCTGGTCACCCCAATGCTGGGCTCCGCGCCGATCACCAGTGAACCCAGAGACAGCGCGGCTTAGTCAGGCCCGTAAAGGAATGCTGGCAGTGACAAAGCGCGCCGGATGAAACGACGCGCTAGACAGGTCAGGCGCGTCGGTAGCTACTGTCCATGCTCAGAGCATTACCGTCGGCGACGACCTTATTTTTCTTCAGCAGATTTTCCATGGCTGCCAGCACACTGCGCGCCGCTGCCGGGTACATAAATTCGGGCGTATCCCGATACATCAACGGCACCATTTCTCGAATCAGATGGGTGCCCTCGTCGATGCACTTAAGGATTTGCTCTTCTCGCTCAAGTCGATGAGCAATGAAGGCGCGAACGTGGGCTTTGGGGTCCACAATGGACGGACCATGGGTTGGCCAGTAAACCGCATCATCCCGTTCTAGCAGTAACTCCAGGCTGCGCATGTAGGCTGCCATGTCACCGTCAGGGGGCGAGATGATGCTAGTTGACCAACCCATCACGTGGTCACCGGTGAACAACGCTTTTTGTTCCTGCAGCGCAAAACACATGTGGTTGGAGGTGTGGCCTGGGGTGTATACGCACTCAACGGTCCAGTCGCCCCCTTGAATGATATCGCCATGCTTAATTAGGTGATCCGGGGTGAAGTCCATGTCACCGCCCTCTTCCACTTGCACACCTTCCTCAAGCTTGCCTGCGCCGTGCGGCCCAAAGGCATAGGTCGGCGCGCCGGTTTGAGCCTGCAAGGGTCGGCAGCCTGGCGAATGATCGGTATGGGTGTGGGTTACTAAGATGTGACTGATGGTCTCTCCATCCAGCCCCGCAAGAATCGCTTCAATATGCTCCGGATTATCTGGGCCTGGGTCAATAACCGCCACATTGCCGGTCCCAAGGATGTAAGTCCCGGTACCATGAAAGGTAAACGGACCGGGATTGTTCGCGATCACGCGCCGGATTCCAGGTGCTAGCTGGGCGATAGAACCGTATTCGAACTCGAGCTCACGACGGTAAGGGATCTGAACCATGGGGTTTCCTAAATCGATGGATGAAAGCGTGACGATCCGAAGGCATTCACGTTGGCCGGAAATATAGAATCCGCTCTCGGCAATTGCAATGAAACCACTGCCCTTACCACTGGGCCCGCCAAGCCTCCCACTGACTGACGCCTGGTTGAATGGACAGCGCCTTGCCAATATAGCGCTTTGCAGCTTCGCTCATACCTACCGCTTGCGCTTCCGCTGCCACCCCGGCCAGGCGTTCTGCGCACGCAATTAACCGCCGCTGAGCTATTTCGTTACCAGGGTCCAGGATCAAGACCTCTTGGAGCTTGGCCACGGCGTTTTGCTCATCTGGGGCACTGATAAAACCTTGTTCGAACAGCACGCTGGCCTGCTCAAGGGCGACGGTTACCTGGCTTCTGCGCGTAATTTCCGAGTCAATACGCTCGCCCATGTTGGCAATGGCAATGGCATCTAGCCGGGCGTTTTCAGCTTTGCCCAGGGAAGCCTGGGCCTGGTCAATATCCCCCTGGTTTAATTGATCTTGAATAGTGGCCATCACCCGCCTGGTAACCTCGAGCAGTCCCGCTGCCGCAGCGGGATTCTCAGGGTCTGTGGCAAGAACCTGCAGATAAAGTTCTGCTGCATTATTGTCTGTCGGCTCGATAAGGCGGCCCGCGTCTATCAGCTCCTGAGCCCGGGTGAGCAGCGCAGCCATGGCGGCCTGAATACTGGTGGCTTCGGATATTAATTCTCTCACTTGATCCAGCTCCCGCAGGTCACTGCGCGCTGCGGTAGCTCTTTGCAGCAAGCGTATGGCCTGGTCAACATCCCGCCTTGCTGCGGCGGCAGCAGCTAACTGGCCGTAATGTTTGCTAATTTCCGTAAGCCCCTGTGCCGCCTCAACATGGTCCGGTGATATTCGCAAAATCTCTTCAAAGGCCTGCACGGCGGCGGCGGCACTGGCCTCATCTGAAAGACCGCTACTGCGCAGTAACGACTGGGTGCTTGCCAACAAGCGTTCTGCTCGCCGGTGATTTTGCAGCCGCAGGGAAAGCACGGTGAGTTCCGGGTCTGACTCAAATAGATTCTGGGCTTCAGTAAGTAGCACTTCTGCCCGGGACAGATCGTTCTCGCTCATGGCCGCGCCAATAGATTGCTTCCAGGCCTGAGTTGTTTGTGCCAGCGCGTCAGCCGCCTCAGAGTGCTCGGGAGCAATCGCCATCACGCGCCGATAGGCGGCGACAATAGTGCCCAACCCTTGGTTTGGATCCGAGGCCAAGGACTGAGCCTCACGCCAGGCGGCGGTGAGTTCGGGATTCTCTATCAGGCCCACATAGGCTGCTGCACCCTCAACTACGGGCAATACCTGCTCTCGAAAAGTAAAAAGGCCAGCAAGAATCGACCCGGTCAGGACTAACATTAGGGTACCTTGGAGCGCGATGCGTCGACGTCTTTTGCGTCGAAGCCGGCGGTTTTGCCGCGCCAACTCATCCGGGCGTAGCCGCAAGTCTGCAAAAAGAGACGAAAGCTCGGAGGCGCTGATAGCGGCATCGCGCAGTACCATGGTCTCTAGATCCGTATCCACGGGTAAGTTACTAATACAGTCCTGCAGCGCGTCTTGGGAACTGAGGCGTTTCTCAGGATCCTTGGCCATTAGTCCATCAATCATCGCCTGCAGCGGCTGCAGGTGAGCTGGAAGCCGCGGCGGACTGTCCTGTAAATACGGTGCCCCCGGCGTCTCTTCTGCCTGGGGCAGCCTGCCCACGAGCATCTCGAAGGCCAGCACGCCTAAGCTGAAGTAATCGCTGGCCCCGCCAATTGGCGTTTGGCTGTGTTGATGCAAACCCTGGGCAAGCTCCGGGCTCAGATAAGCTGGCACGGCTGAATCACTGGCATGCCGGGAGCCGTCAATGGCGCGGCAGCAGCTTAGGTTAACAATGACCGGCTGACCGTTGGCCTTAATCACCACTTGTTCTGGGCGGAGATCGCCGTGCAGGAATCCAATGGCGTGAAGCGCGTCCAGTGCAGCGGCCAACTGCAGCAGAAGCTGCAGCAACTGGCTGACATGAACCCCTTTAGACAGGTGGGTACGCAGATCCCGCTGGCCATAGTAAGCCAACAGAACATAGGGCTCCGTGTCTCCTCCGCTGCCAACGAATTGGGTGATATGAGAATTGCTAACCTGCTGCAGCACCAAACGCTCAGTGCTGTCCTGGGGGAGAAACTTGAGCACTGCGGTGTCGGAGCTATCCGAACGTTTAACCAATAGTGTCCGGGCAGGTTCCTGATCGTCTAAGGACCGAATGATGGCAAAACCGTCAATCGGCGCACTCTTTGCATTATGGGTGCCATGATCCGTCACGGCTTAGTCATCCACCTCATTGGAAGAATTACCGGGCCCCGTTGTCCCCGGTGGCGTCGGTAGATTTTCGATTTTGCCTTGAACCAAAACACCCAGTACCCACCTCCCATCGGCAATCATCTGGTCGCCGGCAAGACTGACAGCCATACCCGCACCGTGAGCGAGGCCATCGATGCAGCCATCGGCCTGAACCATCCATCCGGAGGGAAGCTGGGCGTTCCTGCAGCGAGGATTGTCCGCTACGGTCATTTGCTCCACCAAAACTCCAGACTCTCGGCGCTGAAGCATCATGGCGCCAGAGCTTTGTCGCAGAATGCCCACCCCATTGGGTTCACCCTGGGCAAAAACCCCAGACCAGGAAGTGCCATCTGCACTCAGCATGATCCCCAGACCGGAACGCTGGTCTCGATTAAAAGCACCGATATGTCGGGTACCGTCTGGCCAACGGTAGTCGCCCTGCCCGTGCATCGCGTTGGCGTGGAAATCACCGCGATAGCGTTCACCGCTGTGCCAGGTCATGAGCCCACTGCCCTGGAGTTGGTT
>CAZWQK010000093.1:0-6929 GCA_964635835.1 uncultured Pseudomonadales bacterium | reverse complement strand
GTGGTTGGATCTGGAGGACTCTCTGCAGCGGGATCCGCGTTTAACTCATGTGGCTGACGGCATCGAGTGGACCAAGCAGTGGCGTCAGCAGGCCATAGACTATGGTGGTGAAATCAGCGTCATGGGTGGTGAGGCCTGCCTCTGGTCAGAGCTGGTGACCCCGGAGGTCTTGCCAACCCGTCTTTGGAGTCGGTTACCCGCGGTGGCTGAGCGTCTATGGTCGCCTGAGAATTGCACTAACGTGGCCGATATGTACGCCCGCCTTCAAGCCTGCTGGCTCAGCCTGCCTGAAGATCCAGAGCTGCTGGCTCACCGGGCGCTTAGCGCCATGGGTTTTAAACCTGCGGAAGTGGAAGTGATCTGCTTGCTGGAGCCGGTGAAATGGTATGGGCGTTTGCTCGGCCAGCAGGCTTTGCAAGCGCGCATCCAGGGAAGCGAAATGCCCCAATCTCGTCCCTATGTGTTGGCCACACCATTGAATCGAGTGGTGGACAGGCTGCTGCCTGAGAGTATGGCCGCCCGGCGGCTGGATGAGCTGGATTTGGCCACAAGTGCGCGCCGCGTACAAGAAATGGTAGCAAAAATTGAAGCGCGGCCATTGTTGGACGAGCTGATGCCGGCCGTCAATGCGCTGGCTCACGGCGCAATGGCCTTGGTATCCATGGACGAGGGTGGTCTGACTCGCCAGCAGGTCGTAGAGCGTCTGCAAACTCTGGATAAACCCTACGGCGAGTACATGGTCGCACCCCTAGTGCGCTGGCGCTGGGCACTAATAGAAGAACCTGCCGATGAGGATCCCGAGACTAAAGATGCCTGATGCCCACGGCCCGGCAGCGGCGGCAGCTCGTGCCTGGTTTGAGCCCGGGTCCATAGACCCTCTGGGTCAAGGACACATCCATCGCACCTATCGGGTCACCGACGCCAGTAACCCCGGCGCAAGTTATGTGCTGCAACAGATTAACGCATCGGTGTATCAGGACATTGACTTGCTGACAGCACAAACTCAGCTGGTCCTGGGTGCCTTGGCAGACAATCCGGACTACACCGAACAGTATCAAGTGCCCCAGCTGATGATGACAATTCAGGGGGCCTTTGTGGTCAAGCACGCCGGTCAGGGGACCCCGGCCTGCTGGCGGATGTGGCGCTTCGTCGATGGCTCTGTCACCTTTGATCCGCCGCAAAATCGGCAGCAAATCTATCTCGCAGGGCAAGCGTTTGGAGCGTACCAGCGAGGGCTGCAGTCGCTGCAACCCCACCAGCTTAAGCACACGATCCCAGATTTTTTGCACCTGCCAGCTTATCTGGCGCAGTTTGATGCGGTGCTGCAGCAGTCGGCGGTGGAGGAACTAAGTCAGGCCAAGTACTGGGTCGAGCTTGTGCAAAACCATCGTCGCTGGCCTGAAGAGCTGAATACGCCCAACGCGTTAATTCACGGTGACTGCAAAATTAACAATGCTTTGTTTGATCGGGCAGGCCGGCGAGTGCTGGCGATTATTGATCTGGATAACAATATGCACGGGCACTGGGCATGGGACTTCGGCGATCTGGTTCGCTCGGTTGCGTTCAGTCGGGGAGGCTTTAACCCGGAAGACTACCGGGCTTGCGTCCAGGGCTTTGTTGCGGGTACGTGCCGGCAAAATCCGGATTTAGGTTGCCTGGTTAGCGCGCCAGCTTATTTGGCTTACATGTTGGGTGTACGTTTTTTGACCGACCATTTAAACGGTGATCAGTACTTTGCTGTGCCTCGGCACGGCGATAACTTGCAGCGCGCCCAACAGCAATTAGCGCTGTTTGGTGAGTTCCAAGCCCAGGCCCAAGTGATGGCCGACATTGTCGCTGGAGAGCTGGCCTAAACCGACGCTGGCGCGAGTTCCCCTTGGGCTGCCCTAACCGACCAGCGACAAAACTAAGGTGACGGCGGCGGCCATGGTCAAAACAAAGCCTGCGGTGAGCACCACGCCAACGATAATAAAGTGACTTGCCTTGCCTTTGGCGAAATCCCGCTCTCGCTTGTCCTTGGATTGCACGCCAATCATGGCCGCAAAAGCGCTGCCAAACATTTGCGGCAAGGTAAGCGCTTTGTCTTCTTCAGCCTCAGCGGTGTTGTCTGAGCTTTTGTTCACAAATTGGCCGTGTTGGTCTGCTGTCATCGGTGTGGTCTGTAGACCCTGTGGCGAGAAAATCACATTATAGCCAGAGAGGGGGCGGGCATGCGCGAATTGCGAGTGACAAGTTGGCGAAACGTTTGCGGCAAACGGCTGTTGTTTTTTTTGGCTATGGCATTGGTCGTGAGTTTACTTGCCGCGTGTGCAGGCCTTGAAACAAAAAGTGAAACGGGCAAAAAAACGAACAATCGCCCGCTACAGTTAGTTAGCGGCAGCGCGCCGATTTACCCACCAGCACTGAAAGAGCGTGGCATTGAGGGCATTGTGACCGTGCGTTATGACGTCACGCCTCAGGGCCGGGTGGAAAGTCTTTTGGTTATTCAGAGCAGTCCGCCGGGTCTGTTTGATGATGCCGCGCTGCAGGCCGTCAGTAGCTGGGTGTTTCGTCCGCAAATACGCGCCGGACGGGCCGAACGCGTCTTTGGCATTACCAGCAATCTCACGTTTCGAGCGCCCGGTCGCCCATGATCAGGGTTTTGCAATTCGACATTGGTCCTCACGACGCAAAGCGGGTGGCAGAGCCATGTTGACCACAAATCAATTAGCGGGCCGCTGGCTCATCACCGCTACGGCGCTGGTCCTGGTGTTGATCCCAGTGCTGAACTTAGCGCAGGGCGCGGCGCCAGAGGGGTCGGTAAATCTGTCGTCAATGACCGACCACATCGGTTACATGCTTCGAGTGACCGCGCGGCTGGCTTTTGGCCTGCTGCTGTTGGCGTATCTCGCCCGTCCAATCTGGCAGTTGAGTGGTCAAGGCAAGACGCTGCTGAATCTGCGACCCTATATAGGCCTCGCCGCGGCGTTAAGCCATACCGTGCATTTTGGCTACGTCTGCGTCTATCTGGCCGTTACCGAAGAGCCCACGAGCTGGGTAACCCTGGTTTTTGGCGGTGCGGCTTTTGCGCTTTTATGGGCCATGGCACTGACCAGCAACAGCGCTGGCCGACGCAAGCTGGGTGTGTGGTGGCGACGCCTGCATCTGACGGGTATGCACTACCTGTGGTTAATTTTCATGCAGACCTTTGTCGCTCAGGCGTTGTTTGCGTCTTCCCACTGGGCCCGGGCAATGTCCGTGTTGGGCTTAATTGCCTTGGCTGTTCGCGCCAGTGCCTGGCTGGCTCAGCGGTTGAGGCGCACGGCGTAGATTCCAGAGAATTCACCGGCAGTTTGCCCATCCGCGAGCAGGACCTGGCAGGCCAGGGGAAACCGGCCTTTTCCAGATGCTTTAAGCTTCGCCATTTCCCCGGCGTGTTCGCCAAAGCTGCAGCGCACAACAATGTCCTGGGCAACGGGCTTGGCGTAGTCGATTTGACCACTGGCAATGACGATGGAGGCATCCAGGTCATTCAGCTGTAGCTGCAGGTGCATCATTCCCCAGCCAGTAAGAGCCTGTGCGGCGTACAGGCTGCCGGCAAAGGCCGTGCCGTGGACGTTGACGTTCGGCGCCAGCAGCGCACGAGTTTCAAGCTCATCACCGTCAAAGGCGGTAATTTGCATTTGCATGGCTGCAGACAGCGGAATCTGCTCGTGCCAAATGTGTTGAAGCACCTCGCACAGTGCGTTTGTGTCAGCGGTGGTTTCGGTCATGATTGGCAGGTCCATCAGTGGTTGGAGGTTTGGATTGATCAGTGTGAATAGGGTTGGCATGGATGTCTACGAGGTGGTGTTAGAGGGCAGCGCCGAAACGCATCACCGGGTCGTCATGAGCGCTGACTTTTATACGACCCTGTGTGCTGGCACGAATACCCATGAGTGGGTGCTCATTCAGGTCTTCAAGTTCTTGCTGGAGCATGAAGAACGTGGGCAGATCGCCCGAGATTTTGATGTGGCGCAATTGTCCGTGCGTTACCCCAACTTTGTGGCGCAAATACAGGATCGACTGGGGTTTAGTCAGCTGAAAAAAGAACGTGGGTGGCAATAGTCACTCACTCTAATTTGCGTTCGGTTAATTGAAATCGTTAGGAGAGAGTTATGCCCCTTTTGCTGAAAAATCTTTGCCGCCAGGTTCCGCTTTGGGCTGGAGTGTTATTTGTATCTTCAATGCCGGTGGCCGCGGACGAGCTGAATGCCAAAATCCAATCGCGTGTTCAAGCGGTGAATGAATCCGTCGTCGCCTGGCGCCGTGATATTCACGCAAACCCAGAGCTGTCGAACCGCGAGTTTCGAACTTCGGCCCTGGTTGCCAAGCACTTGCAGAGCTTAGGCATGGAAGTACAGACCGGGGTTGCTCATACCGGCGTGGTGGGTGTGCTCAAGGGCGGCAAGCCCGGCCCCGTTGTGGCGCTGCGCGCCGATATGGACGGACTGCCAGTAGAGGAGAAAACGGGTTTGCCCTATGCCTCCAAGGTGCGGGGTGAATATCAGGGCAAAGACGTCGGGGTTATGCATGCCTGCGGCCACGACAATCATGTAGCAATATTGATGGGTGCGGCGCAGGTGCTGGCGTCGGTTCGTGAGGAACTGCCCGGCACGGTAAAGTTTGTGTTCCAGCCGGCGGAAGAAGGCTCACCCAAGGGTGAGAACGGCGGCGCGAAAATGATGATCGCGGAAGGCGTGCTGGCAAGCCCCGACGTTGATGCCATTATCGGTCTGCACATTTCTCAAGGCGATGAAGTTGGCCGGGCCAGCTATCGGTCCCTTGGATTCATGGCAAGCGCCCAGCGCTTCGATGTGGAAATCACCGGCAGCCAGACCCACGGCGCCAGACCTTGGGCCGGTGTCGATCCAATTGTTGTTGGCGCGCAAATCGTCAATGGTCTGCAAACCATCGTCAGCCGGCAGGTCGACATTACCCAGCACCCGGTGGTGGTCACCGTGGGCCAGTTTGAAGCCGGCGTGCGCAACAACATCGTGCCGGAAACGGCGAAACTCAGCGGTACCATTCGCACCTTTGATCCAACGGTTCGAGCCAAAGTGCACGAGAAGATTGAGCGAGTTGTTACCCAGGTTGCGCAGTCCCAGGGTGCAACCGCAACGTTAGAAATCGATCCCGGGGTGCCAGTGACTTACAATGATGCGGACCTGACCGCGCAGTTAGCGCCCACGCTAAAAGATGTTTACGGCGAAGCTCAGGTTTCTCAGCCGGTTTTGATTACAGGCGCTGAAGACTTTTCGTTTTTTCAGGAACAGATCCCTGGGTTTTTCTTTTTCATCGGTGGCCGTCCAGCCGATGTGCCTGCGGACCAAGCCATTCCTAATCACTCGCCGTTCTTTTATGTCGACGAGGGTGCGCTGCCGTTGGGCGTGCATGCCATGTCGCGTTTAGCGGCAGATTACCTGCGCGCAGGTGCCCGCTAGCGGCTTCCCAACGACATCGATTGTCGGGGTTACAGGCCCCAGCACTCTGCGTCGTTAGCAAACAAAATCGGGCCGTCGTAGTGTTGTTCGATGGCGGCCCGGCTCAAGCTTTCTTTGCCCCGAGTGCGGCTGTTGCGATGACCCAAAATGAGCATTCGCGCCGCTGACTGACTGGCCACAAGCCCCAGCTGAGAAGGCCTGCTATGAAACTCCCGCAAGGTGCCTCGTGAGTTTTCGGGAATCGCGTGGCTAACGATCAATGCATCGGCATCTTTCGCGAACTTGGCTACCAGGTTTTTGGAGTTGTTGAAATCACCGGTGATGACGATGACTTGACCGTCGATCTCCACTCGCCAAGCAAGGGCAGGAATGTCGCCGGAATGCACTGGAATAGCCGTGATCTTGACGTGCTCGGTCTGGTAACCCGCCCAGCGTTTTGAGCCAGAAGCCTGAATGTCAACGCTGCGAATCCGATAGCCCAAACTGGCTCGCGGTTTGATCGCTGAGGCGAGATAAGGATACACGCCGTCCGCGCCGAACAAGCGCTGCATAAATTCCCGAGTCGACAAATGGTCCTGGCCGTCGCCGCTAGGGCCCAGCACGCTCAGCCGCATGGTTCGAGTGTCACTTTGGGCTGCGCTGATAAAGTCCGGTAAGTCACCGCTGTGCTCGGGGCTTAGTTGGGTTAACGCGATGGCCTCGACGGTTTCAAAACTTGCCCCGGATCGCTCAAAACCAATTTGCGCGCCTGAGCCAACGTCAACCAGCACTCGGGCCACGTTGTCATGCCAAATCAAATAGCTGGGTGACGCCTGACCATCGTCTAGCTCACCGCTGCCGGCGCCAAGAATCTCAACCCAAACCCCCTGATCTCCACAGTGTTTGCTGTTGGCCTGCAGTGGGCTGGCCTGCAGCACAAGCAGACCGGCCCAAAACAAAGAAATGAAAAAAGACATGAACAAAGAAGTGCGTGGTGCCATAAGAATCTCTCGGAGCAAAGTTAAATCGTTTGCGGTTATCCCGTGCTTTTGTCGTCGCCCAGCAGCTTGGCTATCTCAGTGAGCAGCTGCTGAAAACCGGCCTCGTCCGGCATACGCCAGTCGCCACGGGGGGACAAACTGACGCTGCCCACTTTGGGTCCCGGCGGCAGGGTGGTGCGCTTGAATTGTTGGGTCATGAAACGGCGAAAAAATTGCTGCAGCCAGTGCTGAATAATCTCAGGTGCGTAAATGCCGGCGAAACTTTTTTGCGCCAGATGAAAGATTTTTGTTGGCGAAGCGCCGTGTCGAAGCCAGTGATAGAGAAAAAAGTCGTGAAGCTCGTAAGGGCCGACAAGGTCCTCGGTGCGCTGGCTGATCTCCTCGTTCTCAGGCGGAATTAATTCTGGACTGATAGGCGTCGCCAAGACGCTTTGCAAAACCGCAGCCAATTCGCTTGGTGCCCGATGCTGGGCATACCACCGCACCA
>CAZWQK010000092.1:0-7008 GCA_964635835.1 uncultured Pseudomonadales bacterium | reverse complement strand
CTGTCTCCACACATATGGCGATTCAATGAGCGGATTCGTATCAATGGCGAAGACGCCTCTGATGAAAGCATTTGCGCGGCCTTTGCTGCTATAGATCGGGCTCGGGGTGCCACACCTCTGACGTATTTCGAGTTTGGGGCCTTGGCTGCGTTGTACTGTATGACCCAAGCCCGAGTCCAGGTGGCGATTCTGGAAATCGGACTGGGTGGGCGGCTGGATGCGTTTAATGCTGTAGATGCCGACGTGGCGGTGATAACCAGCATTGGTCTGGATCATCAGGCGTTTTTGGGGGATACCCGCGAGGCTATAGGCTTTGAAAAAGCTGGGATCCTGCGTCCGGGTCAGCGCGTGGTGTTGGGCCAAAATATGCCCAGCACCGTTGATGCACGCTGCCGTGAACTGCAGCTAACGCCACTGCGCTGGGGTCAGGACTTTGTTAGTGAGGATGTCGGCGATGGCAAGCACTGGCGGTATCAAAATGCCGCAGCGGAGTCGGTAACCATCCCGTTTAGCCAATTAGCACCTCACAACATTGCGCTTGCCTGCGAGGCCGTAGCACCCTGGGTTGAGATTACGCCGAATATGATTCAGATGTGCAGTAAGCAGCAAATGCCCGGCCGCATGGACATTCGTCAGGCTGACGGGCGCGTATGGGTACACGATGTTTGCCATAATCCCCACGGGGCTGAATTTTTCATGGCTGAGCTGAAGCGTAGAGGCATTACTCCGGCGTTTTTTATTTGTGCCATGCTTGCCGGCAAAGACCATAGAGGTTTTGCCGAGGCGGTGAACTCAGCGCTGCCGGCCCAGGCGCCCTGGGTATGTTTGTCGAGTACCGGGGAACGCAGCCTGTCCGCCCGCGAACTAGCCCAAAACATGGAGCTGCCTCAGCATTTAGCCGCGGACATGACTCAGGCTCGCCAAATTGCTTTGGAGCAGACGCATCCGGGTCAGGCAATTGTGGTTTTTGGATCTTTTAGCGCTGTTGAGCAGTGCCCGTGGCTGGCATGATAGGCGCATGAACGAGATTGCACGCTATCGTCTGATTGGCACCATTTTCTTGCTGTCCTTAGCCGCTATTTTTGTCCCCATGATTTTCGATGCACCGGCGCCAGCGGCAGATTCAGAAGGTCAGACCTCACAGGGCTTTGATTCTGCGGACACGGTCCCGGAATCGCTGGTTTCGCCTCAAGAGGTCGAAGAGTGGATTGCAGACCTCAAACAGCAAGAGGCGCAGTTGAACGAGGCGATTTCCGAAAGCCAGGTACAAAATCAGGTGCAGGCGCTTGCCGCTCAGGTTGACTCCGACGGATATTGGAGTGAGGACGGCACTCGATTCGGCGAGCCCATTTTGAGCCCTGTGCGCGGTGAAACCGCTGTGTTTGCGGTTCAGTTAGCCACTTTTGATGATCAGGATAACGCCAAGTCTTTGCGTCAACAGCTACGCGATGACGGCCAAGAAGCATTTATATCTCAGTACAAACAGCAGGGCATTGCAGGGGAGAAAATTCGCTATCGGGTCGCGGTCGGACCCATACTGAGTCATACTCTTGCCAAAGAGAAGCGCGCGTCTTACACCCAAGCCTATAGTGTGCAGGCGATTGTGGTCGCCATGGCGCAGTAGCTGCGGAGGGTGAATGTCGCATCTAGATTACATCATCATTGGCATCGTGCTTGTGTCATCCATCTTTGGTTACACCCGTGGATTTGTTCGCGAGGCCTTTGCCTTGGGATCATGGGTCATCGCTTTTTTATTCGGTTTTTGGTTTGGCCCTGAATTAGCGTCGGCCTACCCGGATTTGCTTGGTGACGGCCAAGTTGCGCAGATTGCCGCGTTTTTGATCGTTTTGGTCATCACTCTAGTGGTGGCCAGCATGATTCAGTGGGGGCTGGGCCAGCTGATTAACCGCACCGGGATCGGTGGGACCGACCGTCTGCTAGGTTTGCTATTTGGCGCAGCTCGCGGGGGGTTGTTAGCTACCGTAGTGCTCATGGTGGGACAGAGCTTCTTCGCTCATACCGCTTGGTGGAACGAGTCCGAGTTAAAGTATCGCTTTCTGCAGTTTGAAGACGAGGTGCTGATACTCTTGGATATGGCGAGCGATTCATTAGAGGATCCGCCACCGGCTCCCACGTTACCAGACATCAACTTTTATGATGCCCAGCCTCCCGATATCGATGTGCCCGATGACCTCGATAGCGCGGACTATTTTGAAGAATAAAAGAGAAGCCAATGTGTGGAATTGTAGGCATTGTTGCGCGAAATGAAGTTAAACAAGACATTTATGATGCGCTGACAATTCTTCAACACCGCGGCCAGGATGCCGCCGGCATGATGACCAGCGATGGCCGGCGCTGCTACCTACGCAAGAATAACGGCTTGGTGAAAGATGTTTTTCAAAGCGAACACATGGAACGGCTGCAGGGCAACGTAGGCTTGGGCCAGTGTCGTTATCCCACGGCGGGCTCTACCAGTTCGGCGGAAGCTCAGCCGCTTTACGTTAACTCACCTTACGGCATTGCGTTGGCGCACAACGGTAATTTAACGAATACCGAAGAACTGATGAGCGACTTATTCGCGGAGGATCTTCGGCACATCAATACCAGCAGTGATTCCGAAGTGCTGTTGAACGTCCTGGCCAATGAACTTGGAGTGTTGCACGCTATTGATCCGTCGCCCACGGAGATGTTCAAAGCCGTCGGTGCGGTTCATCAGCGCTGCCGAGGTGCTTACGCGGTAGTGGCCCTGGTGATTGGCTCTGGCTTGTTGGGCTTTCGTGACCCTTATGGTATTCGGCCCTTGGTCATCGGCAGTCGAGAGACCGAAAACGGCACGGAGTACATGCTCGCGTCAGAATCCGTGGCCTTGGACATTCTGGGCTACACCCGAATGGGCGACGTGGCGCCCGGTGAAGCGGTTTTTATCTCCAACGATGGCAAACTGTACAGGCATCAGTGCGCGGCTGACCCCAGGCTGGTGCCCTGTATCTTCGAACACGTCTACTTTGCGCGTCCGGACTCGATCATTGACGACATTTCGGTTTACAAAAGTCGTCTGCGGATGGGCGAGCATTTGGCTAAACGAGTGCTGGAGCATTATGCCCAGCACGACCACGACATTGACGTGGTGATTCCGATTCCAGACACCGGACGAACAGCAGCGTTACCGCTGGCTCATGAGCTTGGCGCTAAGTTTCGCGAGGGATTTGTTAAAAATCGCTACATTGGTCGTACCTTTATCATGCCGGGTCAGCAGCAGCGGCGAGACTCGGTGCGGCAGAAACTCAACGCCATTGATCTGGAATTCAAAGGTAAAAACGTGCTGCTTGTCGATGATTCCATCGTTCGGGGCACGACGATTACTCAGATTATTCAGCTGGCAAGGGAAGCCGGCGCTCGTAAGGTGTACATGGCCAGCGCAGCCCCGGCCCTGCGTTACCAAAACGTGTATGGCATCGATATGCCTGCTCGGGAAGAATTCGTCGCCCATCAACGATCTGAAGAAGAGGTGGCAAACATCATTGGTGCGGATTGGCTGCTTTATCAAACCATCGAGGACCTCAAGAAAAGCTGTCATGAAGGCAACCCCCACGTTACGGATTTTGAGTGCTCGGCCTTTGACGGTAAGTACGTAACCGGCGATGTAGGAGCGGACTATCTGGCCAAGGTCTCAGCCCAGCGCAGCGATGTCTCCAAGCGCCAACAACAGCTGAGCCTCCTGAAAGATACCAATGTCTTGGACCTGCACAACCACGGCTAAAAATACCGGTATGATCTGCAGCTCCATCAAAGCCGAGACGTAACGCTGTGCAGTTGAAGAAGCGAACCCCCTGTGTCGGAATCTGTTCAACCACCTATGGTGACTTAGTGTGCCGAGGCTGTAAGCGGTTCTCCCACGAAATCGTGGAGTGGAATGGTTACGACGAGCTTCAGCAAGACGCTGTGCGAGCGCGGCTACAGCGCCTGCGCGACGAGGTGCTGGCCCTGGTCTTAGATTGCCGGCAACCCAACCAGCTGCAAGCGGCGGTAGCCGATGCAGGGCTTGCCGACCTTGAGCCCATGGAACAGCGTTACCAACTGCTGCGATTTATGTTGCGGCGGGGGCAGAGTCTGGTCAGCGCAGGCCTAGCCATGAGTCCGGCTGCTGCCGAGATGGAAAGTGCCAGCCTCAGCCCGAACGGTCAGGAGCCCGATTCGCTGGACACGCTGCAGCTAATGCAATTATTGGATGCGGAAATCTATCAGCGCGCTAAAGCCCATTACGAGCGTAATTTTAAGGTGCCCGCGTGACACCCGCCGCGCTCTCCAAGCGAAACCACGAGGCCATGGCCACGGTTCGCGAGTTTCTGCACGTGGCATCGCCACCCGAGTGGTTTCAAGCAGCGCCTGACCATTTGCCTGAACTGCTAATGGATCACGCGAACTGTGAAAAAAAGGCCGCCAGTACCGCGCTGAGCATGATGTACCGTTACGTACAGTTCCCCGAGTTGCTGAAAAAAATGTCCAGCCTGGCCAGAGAAGAGTTGCGTCACTTCGAGCAGGTTCTCGAGCTTATGGCGGAACAAGGCGTGGTGTACGAGCAAATTAATTCAGCCCGGTACGCACAGGGATTGCATCAACAGGTAAGCAAAACTGAACCGCAGCGCCTGGTAGATTTGCTGATTTGCGGTGCGGTGGTGGAGGCTAGATCCTGTGAGCGTTTTGCAGGGTTAGCGGCAGTGTTGCCCGCCAAGGTAGCAGCACTTTATGGCTCGCTCCTCAATTCTGAAGCCCGTCACTTTCAGGACTACCTGCACATGGCGCGGCAGGCCAACGAGCAAGCTGGAGGCTATGAGGACTTTTCGGCCAGGGTCGAGGATTTTCTTGCCCTAGACGCCGAGCTAGTCACCAGCGATGACCCTCAGTTTCGTTTTCACAGCGGCAGACCCGTGTTGGGTTAGGCGCTCAGGATGGCGCAAGCGTACGCGCCAAAGCAGCGAGTCCGTGTGGGATGGAATTGTTGCTAACAGCCGTAATGATCTAGCCCAAAGCATTCCAGCGACCAATGGTCGTCGCTTTGACGACATAACCAGCCACAATCCTGCCAGTCGCCAAGAACGATGCGCATGAATGTGCTTGCCCCCCGTTGGGGGTAAAAGCCAGGGCGGTGGGTGTGACCGTGAATCAGAGTGTCTGCCCCTAGCCGCTGCATGTCATGGGCTATGGCCTCTAAGTTCACATCCATAATCTGGGCAGACTTGTTGGCGTTGGCAGCCATGCTTTGGGCTCGCATGTCTTTGCCCAACGCTTGGCGCTCGGCCAATGTTCGCTGCAGCAGATCTCGTTGAAACGGCTCGCTGCGCAGTAGGGCTCTGGCCTGTTGATAGTCCGTGTCATCAATACAGTACTGATCCCCATGACTGAGCAGGACGTGGCCATCCAGGAAAAATGGATCAGGCAGAATCGTCACACCGGTGGTTGACGCAAACGAATCACCAAATAAGAAGTCACGGTTGCCGTGCACAAGAAAAATTTGCGCCTGCTGGCTGGCCCTACTGAGCGTCTGGCGCAGCTGCTCGGCACCTAGCGAGTCATCGTCATCGCCAACCCACATTTCCACCAGGTCGCCGAGGATATAAATCTCGTCCACCGCTGCCGCTTCTGTTCTCATAAGTGCAATGAAGGCCTTAAAAATTGGGTCCTCGGGCTCTTCCAAATGCAGATCCGAGATAAAAAGCCGCTTCATGAGAGAGTCCTCGTTAGGCCTCTCGTTAGGTCTCTCGTTAAGCCTAGGGCGCTTGCCGCCGCTTGAATGGTGTTTTGCAGCAGCGCCACACGAGTCATGGGACCAACGCCGCCGGGAACCGGCGTAATCCAGCCGGCGCGCTCTTTAGCGGCTGCGAAATCGACATCCCCATAAAGTTTGTTGTTAGCACCTCGGGTGATGCCTACGTCTATGACTGTGGCTCCCTCTTTTACCCAGTTTCCGGGCACCAATCCTGGCTTGCCTACTGCGCTGATTAAAATGTCTGCCTGTCTGGCCATGGCCGCCGTGTCCCGGGTGAATTTATGGGCCGTGGTCACGGTGACTCCAGCCAGCAGCAGCTCCAATCCCATAGGGCGGCCAACGTGATTTGAGGCGCCAATAATGGTGGCATGCAGACCTTTATAATCAGTGCCTATGTGATCGAGCATTTGCATGACGCCCATTGGCGTGCAGCTGCGAAGGGTTGGGCGTCGCAGAGCCAGGCGGCCAATGTTGTAAGCGTGGAAACCGTCCACATCCTTGTGGGGCAAAATTCGATCGATAATTCGGTCCTCGTCTAGATGCGGTGATAAAGGACTTTGAACCAATATGCCGTCGATGTTGGGATCATCATTCAGCGCCTCTACGTGATCTTCGAGTTCTTGCTGGGAAATGTTGGCGTCGAGATTCAGGGTTTTGGAGTAAAGGCCGACTTCTTCGCAATCTCGGCGCTTACCGTTCACGTAAACCGCTGAAGCAGGATCATTACCAACCAAAATTACAGCTAGCCCCGGAGCTCGATGCCCTTGGTTTTTCCAGTGATGAATTTCAGCAGCTAGGGTTTCCCGGATGCCTTTGGCGAGTGCATTTCCATCCAGTATTCGGGCTGTCATGAGTGCTCCTAGCGATCCGCGCGGCAGAGGGTAGGCCAGCGCCGTGGCATTTAACGGCCTAATTCTCTGGAAAGCGGTATGGTACTACCCAAGGCGTCTAGAGACTAATGGTGCCAGGCAATGATTTACCAGACACCGTGCTGGGCGGGGCCGAAGCTGCAGCAGACAGGTGGCACACAGAAACCGATATAACAGGCCCTCTGTATAAACAAACAAAGAGACAGTGGGAGGCCTGATTCGTCAGGTGTTTGGTATGGGCCTGGTGAAGAAGTTAATTGACCCCTCTCAAGCTCGTCAGTATCATGCCGCCTCCGCGATGACTAGAATTGCGGTTCTTTTCGGGGTATAGCGCAGTCTGGTAGCGCGCCTGCTTTGGGAGCAGGATGTCGG
>CAZWQK010000091.1:0-7052 GCA_964635835.1 uncultured Pseudomonadales bacterium | reverse complement strand
TAACTCCTTACAACGTCCTTCCCCCCAAGAAAGATCAGTTGTTTTCAGATGAAATTTATCTGACACGCCTTTTTTATTTTCGCCCTGCCGGCGGCAAGCACCCCCCCACCAGCGTCTAGCGGTGCTTGCTTTCTTCTTTGCTCAGCGCTGCGTTAAGCCGGCCCGGTGGCGCGACGGATCCATGAACCGCTAAACCAGCAGTTCCAGAGCAGCCTCAGCGCGAGCGGTCACGCCAAGTTTTTTTGCCTCTAAGTCTACGTCGCGGCCCTCGCCCATGGCGCCAACTAAATAGCGCTTATAAACCCCCTGGCCAATCGCACCCAAACGCCAATGCGAGAAGGCTCGGTAATAGTTGATATCACTCAGATCGCAAGCAGTCGCAGCGGCATAGCGCTCGGCCAACGTATCACGGCTGCAGAAACCACCCGCCGAGGTAGGCGCCAGATCCTGTTCACCCTCGCCCGGGGCTACCCAAGAGTTCAGCAGGTAGCCAACATCGGCCAGGGGGTCGCCCAAGGTACAAAGTTCCCAGTCCAGCACCGCGCTGACCTTGCCACGGTTAGTGATCATATTTCCCAGGCGATAGTCGCCGTGAACAATGGCGGAACCAATCTGCTCAGGCATGCGTTTGGCCAGCAGTCGCGTGCTTTCGTCCATGGCCGGCACTTCGTGAGTCTTGGTGGCCTCCCACTGAGTCACCCAGCGCTTCATTTGGCGCTGCAGGTAGGCCTCTTTGCGACCCAGATCCCCCAAACCCACCTCGTCTGGATCAATACTGTGTAAGGCCGCAAGCACCTCAATGACATGCAGCCCCAGCGAAGCGCGATCCTCGGCACTTAGCGCCGCCGCGGCATCGTGGTCGTGCAGCACCGGCCCAGCCACATAGTTCATGACGTAAAAAGGCGCATCGTTAACGCTATTGTCGTTACACATGCCCAAGGTTGTGGCCACGGGTACCGTGGAGCCCTGTAGAGCCTGAACGATTTTATGTTCACGACCCATGTCGTGGGCGCTTTGCAGCACATGACCTAGCGGCGGTCGACGCAGCACGTAGGCGGCGCCGCTTTGATCCGTTACCCGGTAGGTTAGATTCGAATGCCCACCGGCTAGCAGTTCAAAGTCCAATGGTGTGGCTAATCCTTCAATGCGCTCTGCCAGCCAAGCGGTTACTGCTACTGTATCTATGCCTTCAATCCGCTCCATGAATACTCTCCCTTGCCTTGCGGTGCGCCATTGTCTTGCGGTGCGCCATTGCCTTGCAAGGCGACGGCGCGTCTGCTGTCGTTGCATTCGATGATAGCCGGTTAATCCGGAAAAATGGCAGCGCATGTTAATGGCTGACCAACTCCAAAACCTCATCGACGCTGTTGAGGTAGCTCCGGTGTTTTGTATGATGCCCCCACGCTGTTGCCCATTGAGGACACCATGTTCCAAATCGTTACCATCCTGCTTGGCTTGCTGCCTTTGGTCGCTTGGGCCGAGCGAGTGGAAAATTTCGTACTCTTGGACCAGCACGGCCAGGCCCACGAACTCTACAACCATCAGAACAAAGCCGCTGTCGTCATTATGATTCAGGGCAATGGCTGCCCCATTGTGCGCAATGCGCTGAGTGATTACCGCGACTTACGCAACCAATACCAGGATCGCGGCGTGCACTTCTTTATGCTCAACGCCAACCTGCAGGACCAGCGCGACGCTATTTTTCGGGAAGCGCAAACCTTCGGTATCGATCTGCCGATTCTGCATGATGAGACCCAACAGGTGGGCGAGTCGCTGAATCTGATCCGCACCGCAGAGGTCCTGGTCATCGACCCTGACAGTTGGACTATCGCCTACCGGGGCCCCATCAACGATCGGCAATTTTACGAGCGTCAAAAAGTTCAGGCGGCCAATCACTTCGCCGCGGCGGCCATTAACAATGTGCTTAGCGGTGACGCCGTGGCTGTACCCAAACGCGACACGCTGGGCTGCTTGATTAACTTTCCCAAGCGTAGACGCGGCTGAGCGCCAGGCCTCAGTCCTGGGATTGCTCACTCTTATTCCTTCATGTTGAATGGACCCAGGGGTTTCACTCCATGCCGACACAAGCGGTGGCATGTTTTGTTTTTGTACTCTGACAGGAAAGCGTTATGGAACGTGAATACGACATCATCGTCTGGGGCGCCAGCGGTTTTACTGGCAGGCTGGTTGTGGACTATATGGCCACACAGCAAGGCACCAGCAATCTTAAATGGGCGGTAGCCGGCCGCAACCCAGAGAAAATACGAAGCGTGCTGGGCAATCGAGATATCCCCATTGTCCAGGCAGACAGCAACGACAGCGAATCCATCCAGCAACTTGTACAGCAGACCCGAGTCATCCTGACCACAGTGGGGCCTTATGCCCGATACGGCTCTTGCCTGGTGGAGGCCTGCGCCGCTCACGGCACCCACTACTGTGATCTGACCGGCGAAGTGCACTGGATGCGGGAAATGATTAGCGCCCACCAGGCTGCCGCCGTGGCCAGCGGCGCCCGCATCGTCCACACCTGTGGCTTCGACAGCATCCCTTCGGATTTAGGTGCCTACTTTTTGCAAAAACTCATGCTGGAAAAACACGGCGTGCCGGCAAGACACATCAAGTACCGACCCCGGGCTTTCAGCGGTGGCTTTAGTGGCGGCACCATCGACAGCATGATGGCCATGATGGAACAGGCCAAAGAAGACTCCACCATAATGAAAACCTTGGCAGACCCCTACGTTTTAAACGATCGCATGCGGGGCCTGGATGGCCCCGACCGTATGAGTGCCTACTTTGACGAAGACTTTGATTCGTGGATCGGGCCTTTCATTATGGCCAGCGTTAACACGCGAGTGGTGCGGCGCAGCGCCGAATTATTGGACGGCATGTACGGGCCCGACTTTCAGTACGACGAGGGCACGCTCACCGGCAAGGGTGCTGGCGGCTTTCTCGGTGCAGCCGGCGTGGGCGTGGGCAGCGGAGTCTTTGCGGGACTGGCGACCATGTCGTTGACCCGGCCACTGCTGCAAAAATTCCTGCCTAAACCCGGTGAGGGGCCCAGCGAGGACGCCATCAACAATGGCTACTTCGACATTGAACTGCTGGGCCTGCATCCACACGACGCCAGCAAAAATATGCGCGTTCGGGTAAAGGGCGACAAAGATCCTGGCTACGGCTCCACCTCGAAAATGATCGCCGAAAGCGCCTTGGCGCTAGCCCAGGACGACTTACCCGTCCAAGGAGGCTTTTGGACCCCAGCATCTGCTATGGGAGACGCTCTGCTCAAACGCTTACCCCAAGGCGCAGGGGTTACCTTTGAGGTAATTAGCGGCTAGGCCTCAGCTTGGGCAGCGTGCTTTGTGGCGCCCGTAAAGACGCGGCCCTTGGGTTCGCGGCAGACGACTTAGAGATGGCAACAACGGACTTTCCATTGAAAGGCAGCACATAAGGGTTAAAAAACAGAGCCAGGAAAATTCCTGGCTCTGTGGTTAGGCTCTGTGAATAGGCTTTGGGGCCTTAAATCAACTCTTCAGGCTCATCCAGCCTGTAGTTGAAGTCGTAGCGGGAAACCGGCAGCTGCCGGATTCTGGTGCCCGTGGCCTGGAAAATGGCGTTGGCCAGGGCCGGTGCGACTCCCGGCGTGCCCGGTTCTCCAGCGCCACCCAGGGCCTCACCGCTGTTGACGATGTGGGTTTCAATTACCGGCGAATCTTTCATTCGAACCACCGGATAATCATGGTAGGAACCCTGTACTACACGACCGCCATCAATGCTGATTTCGCCGTAAAGCGCGGCGCTTAAACCGAACACGACACCGGATTCCATCTGGGCCGTGAGGCCGTCTGGTGATACGGCAAAGCCTGGATCTACCGCTACAACGACCCGATCCACGCTGACCTCTCCGCTGTCCACGGTGACTTCCACCACCTGAGCCACAATGGAGCCAAAGGATTCCTGTAGCGATATACCGCGCCCGCGGCCTGGAGCCATGGGCTCATCCCAGCCTGACTTGGCAGCGGCAAGATCCAGCAGCTTTCGGTGTCGAGGCTTGCTGGCCAGCAGTTCCCGACGCAACAGGTAGGGGTCTTTCCCCGCGGCCTGGGCCACTTCGTCGAAGAATGCTTCGGTGAAAAATCCGTGCTGGGAGTGATCCACACTTCGCCAGGCACCCAGGGGAACGTGGGTCGGGCTTTCGGTGTAGTAAATGTGTTGGGCCGCCACATCATAGGGAATCACCGGGGCTTCTGCCGGCTCGCTCTTTTCGTGGTAGACGTTGTCCCACGCCAAAATTTGCCCTGCGCCATCAAGGGCAACGCGGAAGTTCGAGGCTACGCTGGGACGATAAAAATCGTGCCGGGTGTCCTCTTCTCGGGACAAGATCAATTTGACCGGCAGCTGGACTTGCTGCGCGATTTTCGCTGCCTGAATCTGCACGTCATGATTGGCCCGGCGACCAAAACCGCCGCCCATGGCGTGCTGATGCATAATGACATCGTCAGTATCCAGTTCTAATGCTTCGGCTACTGCATAGCGACAGCCCAGCGGATTTTGTGTGCCTGACCAAATCTCGCACTTACCGTCGGCGAAATGTGCGGTGGCGTTCATGGGCTCCATACAGGCATGGGCCAAAAACGGCACTTCGTAAGTTGCTTCAACCACCTGGGCTGCGCTGGCAAAAGCCCCGGACACGTCGCCCTGTTCTACGTCCGAACCGGTTCCGCCGTTAACCCGTGCCTTGGCCAGATCCTCCCGGAATTGTGCGCTCATGGCGGTGCTGTTCGCGTTACCGCTGTCCGTGTCCGTCCACTGGATCGCTACGGATTTTAGCGCTTGCTCCGCCGTCCAATAACTCTCAGCAACTACTGCAATGGCGTCGCCAAGGTTCACAACCCTGGTAACCCCTGGTTTGGCCTGGGCACCAGCGGCATCAAAGGACTGTACTTGCGCGCCAAATACCGGCGCGTTGCGAATTGCCGCGTACTGCATGTCCGGAACCTGGGCATCAATACCGAACACCATCTCACCCGTTACTTTGGCAGGGATATCCAGTCTCGGTAGGCTCTTACCCATTAACGTAAATTGGTCATCAGTCTTTAGCGCAGGTTTAACCGAGGGCTCGAACAGCGCCGCCGCGCTGGCCAGCTCGGCATAGCTTGCGCTGCGACCGGAAGCTTGATGCATCACCCGGCTGTTCGCCGTGGTGAGCTCAGACTCCGCTACTTGCCATTTGCCCGCCGCTGCCTTCACCAGCATCTCCCGGGCCGCGGCTCCAGCCACCCGCATGCCTGCCTGACCCGTGGCACGAACACTCAAACTGCCGCCGGTAATTTGCTGCACTAGGGCATTGGCCGCCTGATACATGGCGCCGTTCACCGTTGGCAGCAGCACTTTGGGGAAATCAGCGCCGGGAAACAAAACGCCCTTCGCCAAGTCGCCGTTGGCGTATTCCGCTTCAGCCGGTGCTTCGACAAAGCTTACGTCGGCCCAATCTGCGTCCATCTCATCCGCCAACATCTGGGTAAGAACGGTCTGTGCGCCTTGACCCATTTCGCTGTGCGGCACGATGGCAGTGATCCCTCCTGCCTCGTCTATTTTCACCCACATGTTCAGCAGCGCATCGCTATCCTGGGCTACGAAGTCAGCTACCTGTTCCCGGCGGTCACCCCGCCGCAGCGCGACGCCAATCACCAATCCGCCACCAACCAACGCCCCGGCTGAGATAAAACCTCGCCGTGTCCACTTCGCTAGTGCGCTGGGTGCCTCGGCCTGCCCGCCGGTATCTTGTAGTTGCTCAGACATGGTCAGCCTCCTTCGTCCCTTGGGGCGCCGCAGCCGGATCGAAGATGCCAACCACCGCGTCACTATTTGCCGCCCGCTTGATGGCATTGCGAATACGTTGATACATGCCGCAGCGACAAATATTCCCGGACATAGCCGCATCAATAGCAGCATCGTCTGGCTTGGGGTTACTTGCCAACAGAGCCGCAGCAGACATGATTTGTCCTGACTGACAGTAGCCGCATTGGGGCGCCTGCTCGTCTATCCATGCTTGCTGAAGGGGATGGAGTTGCTCTGCAGAACCCAGACCTTCAATGGTGGTTACCGAACTGCCTTGAACCGCCGCTACCGGAGTAACGCAGGAGCGGATAGCACTGCCATTTATATGCACAGTACAGGCCCCGCACTGGGCCAACCCGCAACCAAATTTTGTACCGGTCAACCCAAGGTTTTCGCGGATAGCCCATAGCAGAGGCATGGTTGGATCTACATCCAGCGCTTGCTCCTCGCCGTTCAAACGAAACGTCACCATTGATCTCTCCTTTACATCGACGCCCGCGCCGATCCGCCCCGGGCCATCAATCCATTTATTGCTCTTGTTCTATTCTCGTTGCCGCGTCGGGATCATAGGGGGCTGAGGGAGTTTTGCAACAATGCCAGCGGCGGACCGAGACGCCGGGGACAAGGGCAAGCCGATATTGCACGGCCTCCTCGCGCCATGCTCCCGGGCACTACCAGGTATCTACGTTGGGTCGTTTTTTACCTTGCCGCTTTGCCTTCGGCGGTATTGAGGCCAACCCGCGCACAATCCAGTGCCGCGTCTCGGCGGGATCAATAACGTCGTCTAACTCAAAGTGAGATGCCATGTTCACGGCCTTGCCCCGGCGATACATGTTTTCCACCATTTCCTCGTAAGCGGCAGCTCGCTCCGCAGGGTCCTCAATGGCCTGCAGCTCTTTGCGATAGCCAAGCTTCACCGCTCCCTCAAGACCCATGCCCCCAAATTCACCCGTGGGCCAGGTGACGGTGAACAGCGTTGCCTTGAAGCCGCCGCCGGCCATGGCCTGAGCCCCAAGCCCATAGCCTTTCCGAGTCACCACCGTCATTAGAGGCACATCGATGTTGGCGCTGGTGACAAACATGCGAGCGGCGTGACGAACGACTGCGGTTTTCTCAATCTCGGGGCCAACCATAATGCCGGGACAGTCGCATAGGGACAGGATGGGAATATCAAAGGCATCACAAAGATGCATAAAGCGCGTGCCCTTGTCCGC
>CAZWQK010000090.1:0-7065 GCA_964635835.1 uncultured Pseudomonadales bacterium | reverse complement strand
ACAGTCTAAAAGGGCATTCGCTGATCACGGACATTCGCAACTTCGGCTTGGCTGGCGCTCTGCAGATTGCCCCGCGAGACAACGACCCCGTAATTCGCCCCTTCGAACTGGGCATAAAGTGTTGGGAGCTTGGCCTGTACGTGCGCTGGGGCGGAGACACCCTGCAATTTGGCCCGCCCTTCACCGCGTCACCGGAAGACGTCAGATCCATCGCAACCATAGTCAGCCAAGCACTGGATCAGGTTGCTTAGTCGACGGCAGCCTGCCTGATGAGGCCTGTTCATATTGCGGGCGAATGCCTACCATCGTCGCGTGGAGCGTGGAGCGTGGAGCGTGGAGCGTGGAGCATAATAGAAGAACAGAAGCACCGAGTGCGCGATTTATTCGTCGCTTGCAGGCCTGGTGCCACTAGCCCAAACCGAGCCGAGTTTATCCACGAGCCTTGCTGGACGAAGACGCTGAAAGCAAGCGTTCCCGGCACGTTAACCGACGGAGGAAATACGATGCGAATGTTAAGTCTATTTCTATTGCTGACAGCCGTTCTTCTTGGCGGCTGCACTGCCGATCAGGAGCCGCCTGAGGCGCAAACCAAAGTGCCGGTCACCGGGCCTGATCTTGCTGACATTTTGGCTGCGCAGCCTGAAGAAACTCAAGCGCGCTACCCGCATCGTCATCCAGGCCAAACACTGGAGTTCTTGGGCATTGAACCTGGCATGACCGTTATCGAGGCGCTGCCCGGAGGTGGGTGGTACAGCAAAATCCTACTGCCTTATCTGGGCCCGGACGGCGCCCTGATCGGCGCGAACTACGCCACACCCATGCGCCGCTTGTTCGGCTTTTACACCGAAGAGCAGCTTCAGGCGGGGGAAACATGGCCGACGGACTGGCCAGCCGAGGCAGCAACCTGGGTCGAGGGAGCTAGCGCGCCCGTCTCTGGCTTTATCTTTGGCAGCATGCCCGAGGATATTAGCGGCACCGCAGACGCCGTTATTTTTATTCGGGCGTTGCACAACCTCGCGCGATTTGAGGACCAAGGCGGCTTCCTCACAGCCGCCCTCAGCGATGCCTACCAGGCCCTCAGGCCTGGCGGGATTGTAGGCGTGGTTCAGCACAGCATCCCTGAGTCGGCGCCAGATGACTGGGCAACCGGCAATCGGGGCTACTTGAAACAGAGTTTTGTCGTGGCCCAAATGGAGCAAGCAGGCTTTGTTTTTGAACGGGCCTCGGACATCAACGCCAACCCCAAAGACCAGCCCCAAGACGGCGACATCGTCTGGCGCCTGCCACCGGTGCTAAGCGGCAGCAAGGACGACCCCGCCAAGGCTGAGGCCATGCGAGCGATTGGTGAGTCCAACCGCATGACCCTGCGATTCCGCAAACCCAGCGCCAGTTAAGCGGCCTGGCCATGGGGACTGCATAGGTTTTGACCGAACTCACCGCCATCTGGCTAACCGTTCAGCTTGCAGCCATCACCACAGCTGCATTGCTGGTGCTTGGAACGCCGCTGGCCTGGTGGCTGGCTCACAGCAAAAGTCGCCTGCGGCCGGTTGTTGAAGCCATTACCGCCATGCCCTTGGTGATGCCGCCTACGGTAATGGGCTTTTACCTGCTCGTACTGTTCAGCCCGGACAGCACCCTGGGCGGCACGTGGCTGGCCATGACTGGCTCCACGCTGGCTTTTTCTTTTACCGGTCTGGTCATCGCCTCGCTCATTTACTCCCTGCCCTTCATGGTTCAGCCCCTGACCGCGGCTTTTACCCAGCTTGGGCGCGCCCCCATGGAAGCCGCCGCCACCTTAGGCGCAAGCCCTATGGATGCCTGGCTGACGACAATTTTGCCTATGGCCCGCAATGGTTACCTCACCGCAGCGGTGCTGACCTTTGCCCATACCGTCGGTGAGTTCGGTATCGTTTTAATGGTCGGGGGTAATCTGGCGGGTGAGACTCGAGTGATTTCCATCGCCATTTATGAAAGCGTGGAAACGCTGAACTATCAGCAGGCTCATTTGCTCTCCGGCGGACTTATGGCGTTTTCGTTCTTAGTCCTGCTCTGTGTTTACCAGTTCAATCGGCAATTCGCCGTCACCCTAAGCCCCCAAGGTCAGCGCTAATGCTGGCCTTGGACATTCAAACCCGGGTGGGGGACCTGAGCCTGCAGGTGACCGCTGAAGTTGGTGACGGAGTTAGCGCTCTCTTCGGACCCAGCGGCTGCGGCAAAACCACCCTGCTCAGAGCCATCGCCGGACTGACGCCCTGCAACGGTGAAATGCGTTTTAACCAGACCATTTGGCAGGGGCCAAACGTCTTCGTACCCCTGCATGAGCGCAGGGTGGGATACGTCTTTCAGGACGATCGTCTATTCCCGCATCTCACGGTGGGAGAAAACTTAAGCTACGGCTTGGAGCGGGCCGCTAAGAAGGTGCCCATCGAGTTGCCCATGACGGAAGTGGTGGATCATTTTGACCTGGAGCCGCTACGGCATCGCTATCCCAGCACCCTATCCGGTGGCGAATCCCGACGCGTGAACATTGGCCGAGCCCTGTGCAGCCAGCCAAAGCTGCTACTGCTGGATGAACCACTAACCGGTCTGGATGGCCGACGCAAAGCTGAAATCATTCCCTATCTGGCAACGGTGGCCAAAGACCTGAACATTCCTGCGGTGTACGTTAGCCACATTAACGACGAGATTGCGCAGCTGTGCGACCAAATGATGGTCATGGCCGAAGGCACGCTTATCGACCACGGGCCCACGGACAGCGTCCTTAACCGGCTGTGGCAGACCCAGGGGCAGGAGCAACCGGTAGGCGAACCGGGAAGTTTGCTGAACGCTCAGGTGAGTGGCTTTGATGACGCCAAGGCGATGCTTCATCTATCGGTTGCAGGACAGGCACTGCAGGTGATCTGCCCGGTGCTGCCTCAAGTTGACCGGCTACGGCTCTTTATCGCCGCAGCCGACGTGGCCATTGGTTTGGATAAACCCTCGCGCCTGAGCATTCGCAACACGCTCAGCGGCACCATTACCCAGCTAAGGCCCTTATCAGGCGCTAAATTTGGTTTGGTCGCCGTGGACATTGAGCTGCCCGCCATCGACAATCCCCAGACTATCGTCGCCCACATTTCCGCCGCGGCCTGCGAAGACCTGGGACTGTCCCGAGGCATGCCGGTTTACGCTCTAATCAAAAGCGCTCGCATTACCACGCCGCTGATCTAGCGGCGGCGATGACAATGAACTGGGCTGTTAGGCAGTATTGTCCCGCCAGTTACCGTGGAAGCCATAGGGCACACGGTGATCGAGCATGGCCTGAGCCAAGGGCCCCTGAGCCACATTTTGGGCATCTAAAATGACCAGGTGACTGGCGGCTCGATTCGCATCGAAAACATAGGCCAACAGGAAGCCATCACCCTCCGGTGCATCTGCCGCTCGGGGCACAAAGATGGGCTCACTGGTGGCGCAACCGGCACCGACATCGTAGCTGTCCAGGGCTCCAGTGTGGTGATCAATGGCTGCAATGACGTTAAAACCGCCCACTTTTGCTGGCGGCTGGGTATCGCCAGCAAAGTATCCATAGCGATATCCAAGGCCCGCAAATCGCTCATCCAGCCGAGGAAATTCGCAAACCAGATCGTTCAAAGTTTCAACCTTGTACTGGTCAGTCTCGGCGTTTAAGTCGAAGGTCCACCGAACCAGTTTGGCCAGGGCCTTTTTAGGATCGCCTGGCGTGCCGTCGGCGGCGGGAAATAGGGGCGCTTCTGGATACTCGCAGACGTCGCAAACTATCTTACCATCGGCAGTGCTGTAGGCATTCATGGGGTGGAAAACGTAGCTGGCTTCACCGCGAAACCACTGCAGGTCGTTTACCGAACCTTGGCGCGGCATCACGCCAATGTGTACGCCTTTGTCCGGTTCCCAGGCATACACTGGCTTGCCTTGAAAAGCGCGCTCGAGGCTGCCGGTCAACGGCATAATGGGAAAAATCACGTGGTCCTTGGTCACGATAAAATCGTGCACCATGGCCGCATAGGGTGCCTCAAAGGACTCGCTGCGCAGCAGTGCCCCGCTCTTGTCCACAACGCTAAACGTCATGTGAGGTGAAATCGTACCGTTGGCGTTGTAGCCGAAAAACAACATCTCACCATTCTCTGGATCGATTTTGGGATGCGCCGTCATCGGCCCGGTTAGCTGGCCGCCGTAGATGTGGGGGCCAATGGAATCAAGGCTAATGGGATCAAGCTCGAACGGTGCATGACCCTCTTCTAAGGCCAACAATTTACCGCCGTGCCAAATAATGTTGGTGTTCGCAACGCCATCCGTTTCCAGGCCGGCCACGCTGTCATCGTTACCCATGGGGTTGAAAGCACTAAACAGCGCTCGACCTGCTTCCCGCTCTTTCCGCCACTTCAAGGTTCTCACCCAGCGGTTTCGATACGACACCTTGCCGTCTTCGATATTGAAGGCATGGATCATGCCGTCACCAGCAAACCAGTGGTAATAGCCCTTGGGCGCGTACTGAGGATTAGGCCCGTTGCGGTAAAAGCTGCCGCTCAGTTCTTTCGGCACTTCGCCCTGGATCACTAGGTCATTGACGTCGCATTCCATTTGCAGAGGCGCGAAGCCACCTTGAAGGTTCGGGTGTTTGGGAAAGGGCTGGGCCATGTTCAACCTCGGGCAACAAAGGGACGATCAGTCTACTTCAAGTCAACACCCACAGGACAGTGATCAGAACCAAGGATATGGGGCCAAATAAATGCGTCTTTGATCCGGCGCATCCCGGATGCAGAGGCATAAACACAGTCAATACGCCAGCCCACATTGCCCTCCCGAGCACCGCCAAATTGCCGCCACCAGGTGTAATGATCGGGTTCATCTGGATGCAGGGCGCGAAAGGTGTCCGTCCAGCCATTGGCTTGGATGTCCGTGAGCAGCTGACGTTCTTCGTCCAAAAAGCCGCTGGAGTTGCGATTGCCTTTTGGCCGGGCCAGGTCAATTTCGTGGTGGGCTGTATTGAAATCTCCCAGCACGTAAACACGCCCGCTGCGACGTATCTCCCCCAGGCGCTTGAACACTGCCCGATAGAAATCCAGCTTGTAGCCTACCCGGGAGTTATCCCGATCTTTGCCGTTGCCTTTGGGAAAGTAGACGCTGGCAATAGCGAGGCGGCCGAAATAAGCCACGATAAACCGGCCCTCGTCATCAAAACGGGGGTCGCCTAAACTGGTTTCTACCTTGCTTGGGGCTACCCGGCTCAAAATTCCCACGCCGCTGTAACCGGGTCGTTTGGCTGGGGCGAAGCTTGCGTGCCACTCCTCAGACCGGGTAATCGAAGCGGGCAGCTGTTCGGGAAATGCACGCACTTCCTGCAGCGCCACCACATCAGCGTTGCTATTTTTTAGAAACGGAATAAAGCCTTTTTTTAGGCATGCCCGAAGCCCATTTACATTCCAGCCCACAATCCGCACTACATCATTCACTTTGCTTTACCCAGAAAGCCAACTTTTTAGCACCGAGCGCTAATTTTCGGCCAAGTTAGGGACAGACGGTAACAAAAGCTGGATGAATCGCTTCTCATCGCCGCACCAGTAAGGCCGCCCAACGAAACAAATTGAACGCATCCGCCAGCGCCGCAGCGAAATACGTGAGCGCTGCAGCTCTAAGCACTCGCCGCACCGTAGGCTCCTGATCCGCAGAGATATAGTCTCCCTGCCGTAAAATCGGCAGGGCTTTGCCAAAGCTGGCATCCCACTCAATGGGCAAGGTCACCAAGTGCAGGAGCATGCGCAGCACCAGTCCAGACAAGCCGATCACCGCGATCAGCATGGGCGGTACCGGATGGCGTGTTACCAGACCAATAATCGGCGCGACTGCCAGCACACCAACGCTGACTTGGCCCAAACGCTGCACCCAAGGCACCAATAAGGTTCTGGCCTGCAAACGAGGATCCTTGCGCTGATGTTGAATGGCGTGACCGACCTCGTGGGCTGCGACCGCCACAGCGGTTAACGAACGCCCGTTCCAGTTTGCTTCGCTTAGCCGCACCGCTCGATCTTGAGGATCGTAGTGATCGCCAATTTCCGAAACCTCGGCCTTAACGCCAGCCAGCTCGAAACGCTGGATTAAGTGCTTGGCAAGCTCACCACCGGTGCCGGGCAAATTGCCCAGCTCCCGTGCATACCGCTGCATAACCCATCGCACCCAAAGGGAAGGCAAGAATACTGCCCCAAGCAGCAGCGCAAACAGCCAGATCACAGGCTGGCCTCGATTGTCTTGTTGCAGTGCCTTGGGTACACGTTAGTAGCCCGTGTTTTCTCGCTTGGCCTCGGTGCCGCCCCGGGCTGCGGCCAACTCTTTAAGGGCATTTTTGGTCATGTGGCCTGAGTCGCTGCCCAGGGTGACGAAGTTGAAGCCTAGAGCCAGGTACTTCTGGGCGTACTCAAGGCTGGAGGTATGAATTCCCGCGGCAATGCCGTAGGACTTACATTTGGCGAGCAGGTCTTTCACTACCACCAGGTGTTCTTCCTGGGGCTGATCGCCCATGGCAGGCAGTCCAAGAGACAGAGCCAAGTCGGCGGGACCGATGTAAACGCCGTTAAGCCCGGGGGTTGCCATGATTTCGTCTGCGTTGGCAATGCCCTCAGCGGTTTCAATCATAGCGATACAGGCGATTTGATCGTTAGCCTCAACCGCGTAGCCGCGCCCACCGTAGACTGCAGCGCGCATGGGGCCAAATGAACGATTGCCCAGTGGCGGGTAGCGACAGGCCATCACCGCTTGCTCAGCCTCGGCCCGATTATTCACCATGGGGACGATCACCCCGTATGCACCGGCATCCAGGGCCTTCATGATTTCGTAAGGTTCATTCCATGGCACCCGCACAATCGGCGTTGCTTGGGTTGTCGAAATGGCCGGTAACATACGCACCAGATCCGTGTAATCAATCAAGCCGTGCTGCAGGTCCACACAGACCCAATCAAAACCCAAGCCAGCCATGACCTCGGCAGAGTAGCTGTTTGCCAAGCTCAGCCAGCATCCAATGGTTTGCTCACCCTTGCGCCAAGCCGCTAACGACGT
>CAZWQK010000089.1:6524-7074 GCA_964635835.1 uncultured Pseudomonadales bacterium | reverse complement strand
ATTTCTTGTACCGGGCGGTTGATAGAGCAACGCTTCCCGGAGAGATTGTTGCCTTTCTTGCCGTACCGATAACCGATGGCGATAAGACCATTGGCGTGCTTGCTGCCCACCGCTTGCGACAGCGCACGCGAGCCTTTGATGGCGACCTCACGGTACTCAAAATACTTGCAACTTTTGTGGCACAAGTTATCCGAATCAATCAACTCATAGATGAGCGGACTCAAGAGTTAAGGCGAGAGAACAAGCACCTAAGAGGACAGCTTGACACTCAAAAGATGAATCACGGTATTCTGGGTGAGAGTCAGGCAATCCGCGACGCGCTGGAAAAAACCAGAAGGGTAGCGGACACCGACACGACGACATTCCTGTCTGGAGAGTCTGGTACCGGTAAGGAACGATTTTCACAAATGTTGCATCTGGGCAGCGCGCGAAAAGATATGCCATTTCTAGCGATCAACTGCGCAGCGATTCCCGAGCATTTATTAGAATCGGAACTGTTCGGTCACGAGCGCGGCGCTTTCACCGGTGCCACCAACGCCAAGAAAGGCAA
>CAZWQK010000089.1:0-6514 GCA_964635835.1 uncultured Pseudomonadales bacterium | reverse complement strand
AAGTTAGAGTTGGCGAATGGAGGAACTCTTTTCCTTGATGAAATAGGGGACCTTTCCATTGAGTTGCAATCAAAACTTTTGCGCGTTCTTGAAGGTAATGTGATTCAGCGAGTGGGGGGCACAAGGGATATAGCGATCGATGTCAGGATTGTTGCTGCCACTCATCAGAACCTTCAAGAAGCAGTCAACGCAGGGGCTTTCCGGCTCGATCTTTTTTATCGATTAAATGTGTTTCCAATTTATTTGCCACCCTTGCGTGAGCGAGGGGGCGATGTTCCTATTTTAGCCAGGCATTTCTTGCTGAGCGCGAACAAGGAGTACTCCATGAACGCCGTTTTTAGCGAGGGTGTACTGAAGCGTTTGGAAACGTACGATTGGCCGGGCAACATTCGCCAGTTGGAAAATGTGATCAGAAGAGGGGTACTTACGGCATCCGGCGGAAGTATTTCTGTCAGCGACATAGAGCTTATCTTGCATCAGGAATCGGCGGTTTTTAGCAAGGCCCCGGTGTCAGACCCGAGGCTGTCGACAACCAACCGGTCAACAGCTGCGATGCACGATGTTGATAGAAACGCCGCGCTCGAATCCAACGTACCAGCAAATCCAGTGGTACCGAGCGAAAGCGGCAGGGCCTATCTGCGCGTTAGTGCTGATCAAACTGCACAAATCAAAGATGCGCTCGCTCGTACTGGGGGCAACAAAACCCGTGCGGCGAAGCTGCTTGGCATGACATCAAGACAATTTCGATATCGTCTAGAGAAACTAGACATCTAAAGCTGAAACAGCCCTTTCAGCCTCCTCCCCTTAATCCGCCCAGCTAGAAGAGCGTGCATCGGCCTTTTTGCAGCCATTCGACGATTGCGTTTCGAATTGTCACATCACTTGGCGCGTTGGTGTATTGGCGACTGCCATTGTTAGCCATTGTTAGATTTCGGTAGAAGTAAGCCTCCTGTCGCCCTCGTCCTATTTTGCTTAAGTTATTGAAATAAAGAATAAAAATATTCAAACAAAAAGTTGGCACACCCTTTGCTTCGCTTTCTGTTAACAACACGAGTAAACAAAAAATCAATGCGAAACATGAGGAGTGGAAACATGAGTGCCGAGGCGACACAAACAGAGACAGTAAGCACCTACCTTCGCCCGATCGATCGAGACGGGCTGATGACGTTTGCCGAGAAAGGAAGGGCAAACCCGCAAATGAAGGGGACAAATAAAGTACACACGGTTACGGAAGGGCAATACCGAACGGTCAGTTATGTGAACGATCATGAGGTCGTGGTAGACGAGCCGCTGCACTTGTTTGGGCAGGATACCGCTCCAGCTCCGGGTGAAATTGTCCTGTCTGGCCTAGGGGGGTGCCTCGCTGTTGGGATAACGGCGGTGGCTACTTGGAAGCAAGTCAAGCTCACCAAATTGGAAGTTTTTCTAGAGGGTGATATCGGGAACCCTGCAGCTTGGGGTGCAGGAGGAGCAGACAAAGAAGCCGAAGATATGGGTTTTCAGGAAATAAGGGTGAAAGTGAACGTGGAGGGCGACGCGACTCGCGAGGAGTTGGACGAAATCGTAAGACACGCCAATCAGTTCTCGCCTGTAGCCAACACGATGCGCAACCCCATCGCGTTTGATATCAGCGTGATGGATTAGGCAGCCCGGCGCCCCCTCAGCCACTTATCTTTTGGAGTAGTCAGAGTATGAACAGTCCAGCATTAGTAACTGCCGCAGACAGTTCAACGGCTATTAACGCTGAGCCGACAGGCACAGTGGGATTTATTGCTCGAGAAAGGTTGGCCCCTCTAGCCAATCGTATTGATCAAGACGGTTTTTACCCCCTGGAGACTATGGGGGAGTTGGGTCGAGCCGGTGCATTTTCCGCACATTTAGAACGTGAAGGGGAACGGTTTGACGTGGCGTTGGACAATATGGCGATGATAAGCCAGCACTGTGGCTCAACTGGGTTCATGACGTGGTGTCACGATGTGTGTGGCCTGTATATGGAACGGTCGGAGAACAGTGCGCTTCAGGCGAGAGTAGAGGCCCACGCTGGTGGCAGAAGCTTCGGCGGAACTGGATTGTCTAATCCGATGAAAGCTCTGACGCAAATAGAGACGATGGCTTTGCGCGCGACACCAGTGGAAGGTGGGCACATCGTATCGGGAACATTGCCCTGGGTAAGTCACATTAACTATGGGCACTACTGCGGTGTCATTGCGGTTGTGTGCAATAAAGACGGTAGTCGCTCACACGAATTGATGTTCATGTTGGACATCAACGAAAACGTCAAACTCTCCAAATGCCCAGAATTCTCGGGTATGGAAGGCACAAGTACCTGGGCCATTCACCTCGAAGATTATTTCGTTAGCGACGCGCAAGTGATCGCTGATCCTGCGCTGCCCTTTATCCGAAAGATACGAGGAGCTTTTATACTGTTGCAGACCGGGTGGGCGCAGGGCGTCATAAAAGCGTCAATTGACGCTTGCAACGAAGTGGAGTCCTCATTAGGACATGTCAACCAGTACCTCCACAACCGACCGGGCGAGTTAAGCGCTGAACTATACGAGCTCCAAACGCGGATAAGACGGTTGGCTGCTACGCCATACGAAACCGACAAAGAGCACATGTTGGATGTGCTGGATGCGCGAGCGCAATGCTCAGAATTAAGCTTGAAGGCGGCGCAGTCGGCATTGCTGCATCAGGGGGCGCGAGGATATCTCATGAAATCTAAGCCGCAGCGCCTGATACGCGAGTCGCACTTTGTCGCCATCGTGACACCTGCTATTAAGCATTTGCGTTGGGAAATGGCCAAATTAATGGCAGAGGTGTAGCCGGCTTGACTACTGATAGCGTGGCATGGCGGCAGTTTATTTGCCGAGCTTGCGGTCTGATATACAACGAGAGGGACGGAGACCCGGACAGCGGTCTCGCGCCCGGAACGCGTTTTGAGGACATTCCTGACGACTGGGAATGCCCGCTTTGCGGGGTGAGAAAAACCGATTTTGAGTTGTTCGATCCGCCAGTTGTGGCCGACGCGTCCCAGTCCGTCGTATCTTCACGCGAACCTGGTTTGGTGATCATAGGAGCAGGCATTGCCGGTTGGAGTGTGGCCGAGGCCGTAAGAGCACTCGACGATAAAGCGTCGATTACGCTGATCAGCTCTTGTTCGGGTGATCGGTACCACAAGCCTGAGCTGTCTGTTGCGATAAGCAGGTGCCTAAAAAGCGAAAAGCTAGTGCAAGAGAGCGCTGCCTCTGCGGGTGGAAGGTTAGGCGTGAATGTGGTCCCGCACACCTATGCAGTTGGTATAAGTCCTGATGCCCGACAAATACGCACGACTCGAGGGTCATTTACCTACACGAAACTGATCCTGGCGTTCGGCTCGCGCCCCTTTCTGCCGGCGGCCTTGGCGGATGCAGAGCATTGGCACATGAATCATCTTGAGGCGTGGGACAACGCAAGCCGAACGTTGAACCGTCAAGCAAAGCGCGTGATCGTCGTGGGCGCCGGGATGATCGGGTGCGAGGTTGCTGAGGATCTTTGCAGAGCCGGGCATTCTGTCACTTTGATCAATGATAAATGCTTACCACTGCCGAGCGTCTTGCCCGAGAAGGCGTCGAAATATCTTGTTGGCGCATTGCAGCGATTAGGCGTGAAATTCATCGGAGGAGCCGAAATATTAGGGGCCGATGAGAATGCTTCTGGCGAGCGAAGTCTGCTGTTGGCTCGCGATTTGTCGGTGCCCTACGACCATCTGATCATAGCTACTGGTTTGGTCACCGATACACGGATCCCTGAGCGTGCAGGGTTAGCTTTCGATAGGGGAATTGTGGTTGACCCTGGAACTCTTCAAACAAGCGATCCGCACATCTTCGCTCTCGGAGATTGCGTTAGCCTTGAAGGGACGCCCTGTCGTTTCGTAGAGCCGATTCCCCAGCAAGCCGGTGTTATCGCGAGTCGCCTTGTTCAAGCAGACCAATCCACTTATCAACACGTACCACCGGTAATTCGTCTCAAAACGCGCTCCGTTCCAGTTGTTATACGAGGAGTGCCTAACCCCGACCTTAGGTGGCACACCATCCGCGAGGACGAAGAAGCGCTTGTTATGGAGCAGCGCAACGATCAGCAACCTATCGCTTCGCTGACACTTGATCTGTCGCGACAGAAGAGTGCTGCGTAAATGTTTCTCTATACCACCATACATCCACAAAAGGAGCAATTTGTATGATCACAGGACGGGAACAGGTAACGGACATGATTGTGTCTGCGAAAGTAAGTAAAGGACTGAGTTGGAGTGAGGTAGCCGAGGCCGTGGGTCTGTCTAAGGAATGGACTACCGCGGGCTGCCTCGGACAAATGGCTTTTGACAAAACACAGGCAGAGGTGATTGGAAAGCTCTTTGACCTAGACGAAGACGCAATTAAGTGGTTGCAAGAGGTCCCCTACAAAGGGTCGTTACCAACAGCTGTCCCAACCGACCCGCTAATTTACCGGTGGTATGAAGTTGTGAGTGTTTACGGTTCGACCATCAAAGAGTTGATTCACGAGGAATTTGGCGACGGCATCATGAGCGCCATCGACTTTTCTATGGATATACAGCGCGAGGAGGATCCTAAGGGGGACCGTGTGAAGGTCGTTTTATCCGGTAAATACTTACCATACCGAACCTACTAAGAATGATGCAGAGCCTTCTCCAGCCGGAGCTTGTCGCCGCATCGTCGGTACTGGACTGTTTTTTGGGTCTTGCTGTAGGCCTCGCGCTCGGACTAACGGGTGGAGGTGGAATGCTTGCAGTGCCCGCACTGGTTGTGGGTCTCGATTACAGCCTGCAAGAAGCGGTCCCGGTAGCGTTGGTCGCGATCTGTATAGGCGCTTCCGTTGGTGCTTTGGACGGTTTTAGACGACGACTCGTGCGCTACAGAGCCGCCTGTGTAATGGCTGCGGCTGGCGTCGGCTGTGCACCACTCGGCATCTGGCTGGCGAAATCGCTGCCCGTTGACATTCTTACTTATGGTTTTGCGTGCTTGCTCATTCTGTGCAGTCTTAATTTATTGTTTCAATCGTCAGCGGCACAAAACGCTGCTGCGGCCAGCAAAAACAACGCGAAGAGAATATGCAGAATTGATCCTGAGACGGGTCGTTTCTCGTGGAACTCCAGGTCTTTTTTCACTTTTAGCGGGATAGGCAGTGTGTCTGGCGCCTGCAGCGGCATGCTTGGGGTCGGTGGTGGTTTTGTCATTGTTCCCTCATTGCGTAAGTCGAGTGATCTGAGCATGGCGGCTACGGTCGCGACGTCTTTAGCGACTGTTGCGCTCGTTTCTGGAGCTACGGTTTCGCTCTTTCTTTTACACGATGGTGGAATCCCCGGAGAAGGTGGGCTTTTCATCTTGGCGACTGCTGTAGGTATTCTCATTGCTCGAAGCTGGTTTGCTCGGTTGCCAGATTCCTACGTCCATGCAGGCTTTGCTTCGATAGCTACGGTTACAGCGGTAGGAATGATTTATCAGCAAGTTATTCAGGTCGGAGCAAATTAGGCCGTGGCTCCTTTGGTAGAACCATTTTTCGACACCAACACCGGCACCTTCAGTTACGTTGTCTACAGCCGAGCCGGGAAATCCTGTGCAGTAGTGGATCCACTGCGCGACTACGAGGGAAGCAGCGCAAGGACGGGGCAGGTGATGGCAGACCAAATCTTAGAATTCATCACCCGGAAGGGTTTACAACTGGAATGGCTTTTAGAGACCCATATTCATGCGGACCACCTTAGCGCCTCTGGCTATCTCAAGGAGCGGCTAGGCGGGAAGATAGCAACCTCTGCCGCAGTCAAACATGTCGCGGAACACTTTAGCCGCATATTTAACGGCGCGGCATCCACGTTTGATCCGCAGCTTCATTTTGACCATCTATTTGAACCCGACGAAGAGTTCTATATCGGAGACATGCATGCCACAGCTATGCACGTGCCGGGGCATACCCAGGCTGATACGGCCTTTTATGTGGACAACTCGATAATTTTTGTTGGCGACACCTTATTTGCCCCTGACGTGGGCACTGCTCGTTGTGATTTTCCCGGTGGCAACGCCAGCATGCTATGGAGATCGATTCAGAGAATTCTGTGTTTGCCGCTTTCAACGCGGATGTACCTCTGCCACGACTATCCGCCACAAAGCAGAGGGCCGCGTTGCGAATACAGCGTTGCCCAGCAGAAGGCCTCTAACATTCACCTTACGTGCTACCAGAGCGAATTGGAATTCACTCGATTTCGGAATGAGCGTGATAAGGCGCTGCACTTGCCTGAGTTGTTGGTGCCATCGCTGCAAACCAATTTACGCGCGGGTGCTTTGCCTGCCGCGGAAAGTAACGGCATTTCATATATCAAAGTGCCACTCAATACGTTTTGACTACCAAAAAAATATAGGAGCTTGTAATGCACCAACTTTCTAGATCAATAACGTCGTTTCGGTTCGGCTGGAAGGAATGTCTACTGGCAACAGTGACCCTTTCACTCGCATTGATGTCAGCA
>CAZWQK010000088.1:0-7075 GCA_964635835.1 uncultured Pseudomonadales bacterium | reverse complement strand
CGGCCAGCCACCGCTCGGTATCCACCAGCAGGCGAACCCCGGTATCAGGAAAACCGCTGTGCCAGCCAGTGTAGTCACCGCCATCGTATAGTTGGTCATCCATATCCCAACCGAACACGCAGTCGCAGAACCCCCCCTGTTTTGCCAGCAGACTGGCGAACTTCTGCACTCCTACATATTTACCCCGAATGACACCATCAATATCCGTCAGCCCAAGCTTTATCTGGCGCACACCAAGCTCCTGATAGCGGGCCAGTGTTTCCTGCAGGTGTTCGGTGGGGGATGGGGTTTGCGCTTTGTCACTCATTGTTTTCACTCCTGGCAACCGAATGTTGACAGTCTTGAGTTATTACCGTGACCGCATCCTAACCAGCCTCCGGATATTAAGCGAGACCAAGCCTCAGGTGCCCCGCTGCGTAACGTTGCGTCATCAAGTTGTTACCAAAATTCTCAGCTGCGGGCGCCAGAGAATGCGCACCTTATTTGTGCACCGCTTTTAGGGCCATCCTGTGGATAACTTTGAGGATAACTTGCGCGGGAAATGTGCGCGGTTTCATGGGGATGGGGCTTGAAATCTATTCGTTTCTGGAAGAGCTTTTGATTTTTTTTTGTTTATCAGTAGGTTATCCAGCTTTTATCCAGCAACCTACGAGATATTGCACGCATCTTAACGCTAACAGTTTTCTTGTTTTCGCTTGTGCATAAACCTCGTCATAAAAGTTAGCGCACACTAACAATAGAGCACCCAATAGCGCGAGAAATCACCGGGAAAACAAACCTTTTTGCCGCTAAAAAAGATTGTTAGATCCCCTTAACAAGTACGACCTTAGTGCAGGGCGTTGAACAACTTACGGCGGTATTTCGTTGCCAACTCGTTGCCTTTACCCAGCACCTCAAAGATGCGAATCATCGTCAATCGGCCGATATCCTCGCGAAATTCGCGATCTTCCCGAAGGATCTCCAGACACAGCGTCAACGCAGCTTCGTACTTGGCCGCCCCAACCAGTACAACGGCTAAGGCGTACCGGGCCTCAAGATCATTGGGTTGCGCCTGAACCTTGGCCTCAAGATCTGCCAAAGTGTCCATGCCCGCGGCTTCTTCGGCAAACTCCAGGCGGTTCTGGGGACGACTGCGGCCGTCGGTGTCCTCGGGTATTGAGGCCAGCACCGTGCGCGCATCGTCTAGATCTCCCTTGAGCACCAGCACATCCGCCAGTTCAACCCGCAGGCCTTGATTATTCGGTTCCTCTTGAATGCTCTGCTGCAGCACCGTCACCGCGCCGGCAAAGTCTCCCCCGGCGATGAGTTGATCCAAATCCCCCTGCATGGCCTCTAGGGAAGATTGCGTCAGGCCATCCAAAACGGCGCGTAACTGGGCTTCGTCTACCGCGCCATCTAACTGCTCAGCGATAGCACCCTGATGAATGATGCGAATACTCGGCAGCCCTTGAACCTGCAGCCTGGGGGCAAGACTTTGATCCTGGGCCACGTCGGAAAGCGCCAAAGCCGCCTTGCCAGCATAGTCGGCGAGCACCTGCTCAACCATGGCTTTGACCTGCACCGACGCAGGCACTTGATCAGCCCAAAACAACAGCACCACAGGGTGTTGAGCTGACGCCTCGACCACTGCAGACTGAAAATTCTCCATGGTGACGTTTGTGGCTGACATTACTGGCCTCCCTTTAATGGAATTTGAAGTTGCACCCCTGGGATGCTGGCTGGTCTCGCGCTCGGTGCGAGACCGCCGGGCGAAATTTTACATCACCTTGTCGAAGGAAATCTGGCGGGTGATGGGCTGTTCGCCAATCCACGACTGACCGGTCTTCTGACTGGCAAGACTGAGGCTGGCGAGCCGGCTGCGCAGGGGGGCGAACAGACCTTCAACCAGATTCGCATCGTTGTTCTGTTCGCTAATGTGGCCAATCACCACATGCAGGGTTTCGTTGGCAATGCGCTCGAGCAGTTCAAGAGCCTGAGTATTGGAGAGATGACCTAAGTCCCCGCCAACCCGTCTTTTTAGAGCCGGGGGATAACTGCCCCGCTGCAGCATGGAGCGATCGTGATTGGCTTCCAGCAGCAAATAGTCACAGCCGGTGAATTGCGTCACCACGTGCTGGGTGACGCTACCCAAATCTGACAGCACGCCGATTTTGACGCCATCGTGCTCCAGCACAAACTGTGTGGGCTCTCGGGCATCGTGGGGCACCACCACCGGGTTAACCGTCACGCCGGCTATGTCGAAGGGCACGTCACCATCAAAGGCCGTGCAGCTAAAGCCTTTAGGACTGCTCTTGAGGGTGCCATACGAGGCATAGACGGGAATGTTATAGCGGTGTGATAGAGCCGCTACCCCGGCAATATGGTCTCCATGTTCATGGCTCACTAGAATGGCCGTGAGGTCGCCGGGGCTTAGCTGCAACCGTGCAAGCCGCTGTTCTGTTTGCTTCAGGTTGAAGCCGCAGTCCACCAGGAATACCGCCTCGCCAATGGCTACTAGCGTGCCGTTGCCGCGACTGCCGCTACCTAAAGACGCTAGGCCCATCGTTGTCTCTTACACCCCTGGCCTTGGCTACTCACTAGGTCGCATACTCCCTGATCACGACCAGTACCTCTTGAGCTCGATCCGCATCGGTTAGCAGCTGCCCGTTTTGCAAGACGTAGACTTTGATCGCCGCTCCTTTCGCGGTGTCCATCGGTTCACTCATCAACAGCGTGTAATCCCGGGCACCCCGACTGCCGCAGCTAAAGGTCACCCGACATAAAAAACCGCCGCCTTTTTTGCCGGTTAACACCTCTCTGGGAATGGTGATATCAAACCGCCCCGCTTGGCTGTCCTGCTGCTTGACCACAACCCCGGCGTTATTCAACGACTGCGTTATCGAGGCGACAGTCCGCGCTTTGTCCAGGTAGAACGTCAGTTCAGGGATGCCGTTATCATTTCGCGCGAGCTCTATCTTGGGCTGGCTGCCAATTTGCAGTGCCACCTTGGACACAGTGCTTTCCGACACTCTTGCCGCCACAAACGACCCAATTTGCTGCAGCAAGGCCTTCTCTGCCGCCAGCAAATCAGAACTCACGTCCTGGACGCGGACCAGGTCGTCGGCAACCTCATCCCCCAAGGCATCGTTGTCGTGACGCAAATGCACTTCGGTAGAGCCTGGCTGCAGGCCTTGTTCCACGCGAATCAAGAAACGATCGTCGCCGCGGCTCAGGCCGGCCTCCTCTCGGGCGGTCTTTAGCAACGTGCGCACAACGTCGCGTACGGGGCGACTGGAATCCTCTAACCAGGCCGTATTCAACCGGCCTACCTCCGGTCGATCGTCGACTAATACCACGCCATTATCGGCAAAAAACTGTTTCATCTTCGGCCAGGCGGTCGTGGGCGGTTCGGGAATCACCAGCCAGTTGCGGTCTCCCAGGCGCTGCATACGGACTTCGTCACGGTTATCAGCTGCGTAAAGCGCGTCCGGCAGCGGCGGGCGATCAGGATAGTAGGAGGCGTTTTGCATCATACTGGTGTCTAAATCCGGCACCACCTGGTCTACATCAATAGCCTGTAAGTCGTCGGGTACCTGCAGGGGCGGTAGGGGACGCAAATCCACATAGGTTGGTTCAGGTTCCTTTTCTTTGCCCATAAAGGGCATGGAGGGCAGTGCACCACAGGCCCCAATCAACAACGTTGTTAACGCAACAACTATTCTCTTCATCACTTGTTTCCCGCCATTTCAATACGCTGACGAACTTCCTGGTGGTGCTGCGGACTCAGTGGAATCAGCGGCAGGCGGATACCCCCCGGCATACGCCCCATGTCTGCCAGCGCCCACTTCGCTGGGGTTGGGCTACTTTCGACAAATATAATTTCATGCACCGGCTGGAGCTGTTGGTCTAAGGCCGCTGCCCGGTCTTTATCGCCGCTTAAAAAAGCGCTGCAGAATTCCGCCATTTGCGCCGGCAGCACATTGGCGGTTACGGAAATAGTCCCCACCGCACCCAGTTCCATCATTTGCAGGGTTTGAGCATCTTCCCCGGACAGCACAAAGAAATCGTCATTGCCCTGACCCGCCACGGCCTGAAGGAGCTCGCTAACGCGGCCCGCATCACCGCAGGCTTCTTTAATTCCCACAACACCTTCCACAGACGCCAGGCGTCCCACCGTGGCAGGAGCCATGTCGCAACCGGTGCGCGGCGGCACGTTGTACAGGACGATGGGAACCGAAGTGGCCTGGGCTATGGCCTCGAAGTGCTGGAATAAACCCTCTTGGGTCGGCCGGTTGTAGTATGGCGTCACAAGTAAGCAGGCGTCGGCACCTGCGGCTTCTGCTTCCCTGGTTTGATGAATCGCTTCCGCCGTGGCGTTGCTACCGGTACCGGCAATGACCGGGATGCGCCCGTTCACTCGATCAATGGTGCGCTTTATAACCTGCAGGTGCTCGTCGGTGTCCAGAGTCGCCGACTCGCCGGTAGTGCCCATGGGCACGATGCCATGAGTGCCAGAACTGACGTGCCATTCGATCAGCTCATCCAGCGCGTCCCAAGCAACCTCACCGCTTTGGTGCATAGGAGTAACCAGAGCGACAATGCTCCCTGTCAACATATCAATTGCCTGCCTGTCTGATGAGGCCGAAATGTTACGCAGGCCACTGTCAGGTCACAAGCTCTGCGTGTTGTCCGGGCGTGATTCACTGCTAATCTTTGACGGCTAGCGCCTTTGCCAAAAGAAACTCCAGGTAGGCGGTATGGGCCTGGGTCTCACCGCTAAGGCCAACAAAATTCGGCGCCGCCTGCTTAGCCGACAGTTGCTTGGCCAGCGCCTTGAGCCGCGCATACAGGCTGGCCTTTACCGGATGGTTGATCTCGCTTTTATTCATGGCGGCAATCAGCCCATGAACGTATTCGGTTTGTAAATTCTGCCGATAGCTATTCACCTCGCCGCTCAGATCAGCAGCGAAGATGCCGTCGGTCAGATGGTGCAGCATCTCGTGGGCCGTAAACTGCCCGCCGTATGCTTGGCTATCGGTCAGCCGCTGAAGCGTATTGGGATGCAGCAGGTGAGCTAGAACACTCTTCTGCACGCTCAACAATGCGCCGTGAATTTTGGGATCCTCGGTTTTCCCGTAAAAGTCAAAACCCCGGCGCTGAGGTTGCAGGCGCGCAAACAAGGCCTCTGCATCCCCTAGCACGTCCGGGGCGAAAAGATATTGGTTCAGAATCTCCATAGCCCGCTGCTGCTCATTTGCCGGGACGGGTCGATACGGAGTCTGCCCGTCGCTGGGCGGCATGCGGTTAATGTGTACGCCCCCCACGTAGCGAGAGACGACTCGACCCGAGCGCTGATACTGACCCATCAGCGCGGCAAAGGCGTTAACCAGTCCTTGGTAGCTGTCACCTTGATATTGCTCCGGCAAACGGCCCTGGACTCTGCGCAGCTGATCCAGGCGCAGTTGCGCATAACCCAGCGCATCGCTGCTGAGATCATAGATATTAATGGTTGGATCAATACCCCCCTCCGAGCGGCGCATATCATCAGCATCGTTGCCATAGGCCAGCTGCGGTTCGGCGGCCCGCTGCAGCAGTCTGTGGCGCTGCTTCGGGGTCTGATCCGCGTAGCCAAACTGCAGCGCCCACTCGTCATACAACCCCGGTCGCTTTTGGTAAAACCAGGTTTGGGTCTTGCCGTCCGGCGCCACGTTGATTGCCTCATAGTCCATTACCGACGCGGAAAGGCCTGTGGCTTCAACTGCGGCCAGGTCGAAGACATCTGGCTGCAGTTGACTGGCTCGCATGTTGTGGGTCAGCCCCAGGGTATGGCCGATCTCGTGCAAAATCAGGAAATAAATGCTGTCTTGCGTCAGCTGCTCAGAGCGTTTTGTTTTGCTCCCCGGGTCCAGGTCCGCACTGAGTAACGCTTGCCGGGCAAAGATGGCATCTGCCTGCATACCGCTGGCAAGGGCGCAATGCCTGGCACCACCCTCTTGCAGCCACCCTTCATCGGGCTGCAGCAAGTCTTGCACCCGCAAACGATTAGTCAAAAACGCAAACTCCAGCATGATGTCTGCGCCGAGAATTTGTCCGGTGCGGGGATTCGTAAACGATGGTCCATAACCGCCAAAGGGTGGCTGTGCCGAGGCCGTCCAGCGCAACACATTGTAGCGAATGTCGCCGGCATCCCACGGCGCATCGTCGGGCTGTTGCTTGACCACGATGGCGTTACTAAACCCTGCTTTTTCAAACGCCGTATTCCAGCTCAGTACTGCTTGGGTAATAAGCTCACGAAACTCGTAGGGCGTGGTGTTTTCCAGCCACCAGGTAATGGGTTCAACCGGATCGGACACGGGCTGATCCGGGTATTTCTTAACCAGGTGCCAGCGGTTAATGACGTCGCGATAGGGCGCTGGGTCGCGGCTGGTGAGGTCGGTGATCCGATCGCTGAAGAAGCCAACCCGGTAATCGTCTCGTCTTGGCCGGTAGTCGTTTTCCGGCATTTCGATAAAACTGTGCTGCACGCTGGCGGTGATGGCGCGTGCGTCCGTGACGTCATCCCCTCCCATTTCCTCCGGCGCCGGTAATTCATAAACCAGATCAGCACGAATCAGCGCGTTTTCGGGGTAGCTTGCCAGCTGCACTACTTTGGATCGTTTCGCGCTGAGCTTTCCGAGCGTTAAGGCTTTCTTCCCAGCCTCGTCGGGATTTTTCGGCGGTTTAATCTGCACCAGGTCCTCGCCCGTCAGCACCGAACCCAAATCCACCAGCACCGCCTCTGCAGCGCCGGTGTCGGCCAGGTCTTGGGCGACAATGTCCATTACCGCGAGCACCGCACTGGGTGCATTCGCGCCCGCCGCGCGACTGAGCGGGCTATTCGGGTTGTAGTAAAAACGGGTGTTGGGCTGAACGATCTCGACCCGATTGAAATGCCGCCGCAGCATAAGGATCTTGTTGTCGCGGTATTGCCCGCGAAACAGACCCGTTTCGACAACGCCATCGGTAACGGTGGCGGTATAGACAAACTCTTCGTTAAAGCGGCTTTCCGGCACGCGCAAGTACACGGTGCCGGAAAGCCGCTTTAACGAAGAGTTTG
>CAZWQK010000087.1:0-7094 GCA_964635835.1 uncultured Pseudomonadales bacterium | reverse complement strand
AAGGATCGCGACCATACACTCGGCTACGGGTTCATTAGTGCGCGCAGCTGCATGAGCGATGGGGGCCGACCCCTGCCCCGCTTCGTTAGAGTATAGCCCCCGATTGACTCCCCGATTGAAAGCGTAGGCAAATGAGGCACCGAGAAAACCTCCGGCTGCGGCGGAGCCAGTGAAGGCGTACTCAAAAACGGATGCCAGCGAGGGCAGCACGTTGTCCAGGTTGGAAAAAATGACGGCGAAGGCCCCGAGAGCGTAAAGCACGCCCATAGTCGGCACCAAAGCGGCGGAAACTGCCGCGATGCGGCGCACTCCGCCAATGATGACAAAGCCCATCAGCACCGCGAACAGCAGGCCCGACACCCACGAGGCGATGCCCATTGAGGCTTCAATCCCCGAGGCCATGTTGTTGGCTTGGGGCATGTTGCCAGAACCGAAGGAGCTAATAACGGTGGCGATGGCAAAAAATACCGCGAGCCATTTCATTCCCAGACCGTATTCCATGTAGTACATGGGTCCGCCGGCCATAAAGCCCCGATCGTCCTGTTCCCGGTACTTGTGACTGATCGAGACCTCGACGAATTTCGTTGTCATGCCCAGCAAGGCCGTCGCCCACATCCAGAACAGGGCTGCCGGACCGCCCAAAAATATCGCGAAAGCGACGCCGCCGATGTTGCCAGTACCTACGGTGCCAGACAGGGCTGTGGAGAGCGCCTGAAAATGCGTGGTGTCACCGGGATCCGAATCATCCGTATGACGCCCCAACAGCACCGCCCAAGCGTGCTTAAAAAAGCGTATTTGCGGGAACCCGAGGTAAATCGTGAACAGTAAGCCGACCCCCAATAGAGCGATAGGAAAGTACGCGGCCCCTCCCAGCAAACCATCCAGCAGGGCAAAGAAGTCGGTTATAACTGACATGTTGTCTCCAAATTATTGCCCGAACAGGGCCTTGCGCATGACGTCGAAGAGCCGATTTTGTTCCATAACGCCGGCGACAGCCCGGGCATTGACGCCAATGGCAAACGCCGCCACATCCTCGCCGGAATGAGTCTCTGAGGCCAGCGGCACCGTGCCAAGCTGTTGATAATCAGGGGCTTCAGTATCCACATCGCTCAGGTCTTGCGGCTGTTTGCGGTAGCCCGGTCCGTTGGCATAGCTCAATGTCGTGTAGGGTTTGCCGGTCAAATCCAGAATGGGTTCCCCGACCGCCATCTCAACGGTACCTAGGATAGGATTGCCTCGCCTGGGATAGCCGCTCATGGTCATGGTGTGGCTGTGATCGGCAGTAACAATGATGAGTGTCTCTTCAAGGTCGACATTGTCCACTGCCCAGGCTACGGCGTCGGACAAGGCAACCGTATCACCAAGGGCTCGATAGGCGTTGGACAGATGATGGGCGTGATCGATTCGACCGGCTTCGACGAGCAAAAAATAGCCCTTGTCGTTGGCCGAGAGCTGCTTAACCGCCAGGGCTGTCATGTCTCGCAACGGGGGTTCTTTGCCGGGATCTCTGAGGCGATCAGCTTCAAACTTCATGTGCGACGGTTCAAATAGCCCCATTAGCTGCCCATCCACCGGGCTCTCAGTCGAGAGCCAGTCAGAAACCGCTTCCCCATGCCAGGCGAACTGCCTGGCCGGCGCGCCGGCTAACCACTCCTCAATGAGATTCCGCCCATCGTCTCTGTGTCCATGCTGAAATGGGTACTCGGGATCCGTGCTTTCCTTTGGCAGGAACTCCCGCCGACCGCCACCAAGAATCACATCAAGACCATCGCCATGGGGCATTTCCACCAGCTGCCGGGCAATGTCCAGGCAGCCCTGGGCTTCCGCCTCATCTGGTGTGCTGGCGCTGCTTTCCCAGTTGCGATTGGGGCTATGAGCGTAGGCGCCAGCGGGAGTCGCGTGGGTAATGCGTGCTGTTGAAACGATGCCCGTGGCCATGCCTGCCTGCTCGGCCAGCTCCGCCAGCGTTGGCAGTGAATTTTGCAGCGCTGCCCGGCAATCGTCCCGCGCAACGGCAGCACTGACGCCCAGCACACCGATGCGGGTTTTCTGCCCGGTGGTAATTGCAGTAATGGTGCCGGCGCTGTCCGGCACCTGAGCATCCGTGTTGTAGGTCTTGATCAGGGCAGCGTGGGGAAAACGGTCAAAGGCTAAGTCATATTCCTCACCCGTCGCGCCTTGAGTTTGACCGGCAAAAATTCGAGCCGCCGTGACGGTACTGATACCCATACCGTCACCCAAAAAGAAAATGACGTTTTTGGCTTGAGCCCCAGTGCCGGCCAATGCCAAAGCTAACGCCAAGGCCAGCCTCATCAGCGCGGGACCCAGAGTGGTGATCCCGGTCAATTTATACCCATTCATTTCAGCTTTTCCTTCGTGGGCCGCATTTAGTTTTGCTTCAAGCCTGACGGCTGACGCTGCGCAGGGTGACAAATTCCTCCGCCGCCGTGGGATGAATGCCTACGGTGGCATCAAATTGGGCCTTGGTAGCTCCGGCAACCATGGCCACCGCCAGGCCCTGAACAATTTCACCGGAATCCGGGCCAACCATGTGAATACCCAGCACAAGATCGGTACTGCGCTGAACGATCATTTTCAGCAAGGTGCGCTCGTCACGGCCAGAAATTGTGTGCTTCATCGGTTTGAACTGAGACTCATAAATATCCAAATCTCCGGCAAAGTCCGCGGCGGCCTCGGCCTCGGTCAACCCCACGGTACCGATATTGGGCTGGCAAAACACCGCGGTAGCGATGTTCTGATAGTCCATGCGGCGCTTAGGAGCATCGGTGAACAGGTTGCTGGACAGGCACATGGCCTCCTCGATGGCGACCGGGGTTAACTGAATTCGATCCGTTACATCGCCAATGGCGTAGATGTTATCAACGTTGGTTTGGTAATCCTCGTTGATCAGAATTTCACCCTTTTCACCCAGGGCAACGCCGGCATCCTCCAGTCCAATCCCCTGGGTCTTTGGGCTGCGGCCGGTGGCACACAGCAGGGTGTCTGTCGGTCTTGATGGGCCCTGAGTGAGATCCAGTTGCAGTGCGCCATCGTCTTGCTTGTGTATGGCCGTTACCTCGGTTTCAAACAGTAGTTCCACGCCTTTCTTTTCAATCTCGTCTTTAACGAAGTGACGAATGGAATCGTCAAAGCCTCGCAGAAACATCTCACCACGATAGATCAAGGTCGTTTTGGCCCCGAGACCTGCAAAGATTCCGGCAAACTCCACGGCGATGTAGCCCCCGCCGATCACGGTGGCCGTCTCCGGGAATTCGGGCAGGTAAAACGCCTCATTAGAGCTGATGGCGTGTTCAATACCGGGGATGTCGGGCATGACAGGCCAGCCGCCGGTGGCCACCAGGATATAGCGAGCGGTGACGGTCTCGTCGCCAACCTGAACGGTATGTGGGTCTAGCAAGCGTGCATGGTGTTGGTAGAGAGTTACGCCAGCGTCATTAAGTAGATTGTTATAAATACCATTTAATCTATTAATTTCTTTAGTTTTATTATCGCGAAGCGTTGGCCAGTCAAAAGTGCTGGGCGGCACCTCCCAGCCATAGTTTTTCGCGTCCTGGAAATCCTCGTGAAAATGCGAACCGTAAACAAAGAGCTTTTTCGGCACGCAGCCAACGTTGACGCAGGTACCGCCCAAAAACATGGATTCCGCAACAGCAACCTTGGCACCGTAACTTGCCGACATGCGGCTGGCCCGTACACCCCCAGATCCAGCACCTAAAACAAACAAGTCGTAATCAAAATCCATTTTGTATTCCTAGCTCTAGTCAAAATCCGTCCAAACGACCATTGGGACGCCTGATCTAACAATGCCGGCAATTCGTCGAGGAGGATCCTTAACGTCTTGTGGGTCAGGGGATCCAAGTCTGAACAAGGCTCCCCGAAATAACCAGTGCCACCGCCAACAAGACACGGTTTAGCGCTGGTACATAGACAGCTACGCCAGCAATACTGTATAAATAACCAGTTGTTTGAATTAAAGCCCCTAACCCCTATGTCAACAAAACCAAAGTCAACAAAACCAGAGCTCACAAAACCAGAGTCCACAAAACCAGAGCCAGACCTATTGAATCACCCGCTGCTGTGGCGCGGTAAAGACCTGTTGAACCACTCAGGAGTTCGCCATACCGGTCCTACCCTACCAAGCGGACACCCAGAACTGGATAGCCAATTTCAAGGTGGCGGCTGGCCCCAGCAAGGTCTAGTGGATTTGTTGCTGCCCCATGCGGGCATTGGTGAACTGCGGCTTATTCTGCCGATCTTGGAAACCTTGACCCAAACGCGATTTGTGGTCTGGATCAATCCGCCTTTCATACCCTACGCATCGGCCTTAAATGCGTTTGGCGTAAACCCCCGTAACCAGTTGGTGGTGCAAACGCGCACCCACGAAGACGCTTTGTGGAGCATGGAACGGTGCTGCCTGTCCCAAGGCTGTGCCGCAGTGCTGGCCTGGCCCGAAGAACGCAGGCTCAACATCAAAGAAACCCGCCGAGTGCAGCTTGCCGCTCGTAGCGGTCAAACCCTGGCGATATTTTTTCGCCCCATCGATGCCGTTGAGCGCGCCAGCTTGGCCGAGTTACGACTAGCGCTGCGGCCTACAGACTGCGTTGATCAACTGGCCGTAGACATCGTTAAGCGCAAAGGCGGCTGGCCTGTGCAAAACATTCGGCTTGGTCTTAATTCCGCCGGCGACCAAGCCCGTTACCCAATCTGTTACCCAACCTGTTACCAAGTTATGGAGCCTCTGCACCAGCAGCTGGCGCTTTGGCAAAAAGTGGCCCTGCAGCAAGAACAGGCTCAAGGGCAGCAGGCCAAGTACGCAAAGGAATCAGAGGGCTTATCCACCGACTTTGTCTACGACTTTAGCCAAACAGAGCCAGACACCCTGCCTTCGAGTTCTTTGCCTGCAGATGCCTTGCCCTCAAAACCCTTAGGAGGCTTGCACTAATGACTGCAGCAGTCGGCACTTTATACGACGCTTAACTCGTCAACAGACTCACCAACAGAAATACCTCGGTTTCAACATGCCAGCAGACCAAGCTCAAACAACGCGCAATTTTCGGGACGGCAGCGAACAAAAGACCGGTCAACAGAAGGCTCAACAACAAGCCCGCTGGCTTGCCCTGTATTTTCCAGCCTTACCCTTGGACATTTTTCGTCCTCAGGGCCTGTCTGATTCACAGCCTCAAGTTGTTATAGACGAACAGCGCGTCAGCCACATTAATGCGGCGGCTGAAGCCGTCGGCATCCTCCCCGGCTGCACCCTGGCAACGGCTTACAGCATTTGCGCTGATCTCGCTTACTTCTATCGCGACACCCGACAAGAGCACGCGCGCCTGGAGGATTTAGCCCAAGCGCTTTATCGCTACAGCAGCATGGTCAGCCTAGAGCCCCCGGACTGTGTGGTATTGGAAATTCGAGCCAGCCATATGCTCTGGGGGGATGACCACGCCATCAGCCAAGGTGCGTTAGCGCTCTGCAAAGACATGGGTTATGCAGCCATCTCACGATGCGCGGCGACGCCTAAGGCGGCTGTTGCCCTGGCTCGCGGCGGTCAAAACCGGCTTTTCGACGTACCTCTGTACGTCCTTGAACCGCTGGATCAAGGCTTTAGCCAGCGGAACCTAGAGCGTTTAAGCAATATGGGCATTTATACCCTAGGACAATTGATTCAATTGCCTCGAGCCGGGCTAGGAAAACGGCTTGGCCAGCAGGTGACCCAGTACATCGGGCGCTTACAGGGCGAACTACCGGATCCCCGGCAGCATATTCAGCCGACAACTCATTTTCGTCACCATCAACATTTGCTTAAGCCCATCAGCAATAAAGATGTGCTGCTGCAAGGCCCTATGGTGCATCTAGCCAAACGGCTAGAGCATTGGCTAATAGCCCGTCAGCAGGGCTGTAACGCCCTGCGCTGGCACTTCGCATCGTTCAAAGGCTCGGGCGCAGAATTATTGGTGCGCTTTGGTAAGGGCCGTCAGTGCCATCAGGACATCTTGAAGCTCAGCGCGCTCAAGCTTGATAATGCGGAGCTGCCAGCCGAAGTGCTTTCCATCAAGCTGGAAATGACCTTGGCCCAGCCATGGCTAAGCGATAATCAAGACCTATTTGGCAGTACGGCAAGCGCGACCCTGGAAGTCAGCGGACTGGTGGACGAGCTAACCAGCCGCCTGGGTCCAAATGCGTGCTTCAACCTGCAGCCCAGCTCCCAGCACAGCCCGGAACGGGCTTGGCAGGCCCATGCCGGGATGCCGGCGCAGGCGCAAAAGCCATTGCCTGAAGCAGACCCCGCCGCCACCGATATTCGTAGCGCAGCATTGCTGCCGGGGCAGCGGCCCCTATGGCTATTCCAGACCCCCCAGCGGGTATCAGCACAGCATCTGCATTTACTTCAGGGGCCCGAGCGACTGACTCAAACACAGGCCTTGGCAGCTCCTGCGGAAATCGAGCAGGACTGGCGCTATCGGGATTACTACGTCGCACGACACGTCCAGGGAGCCCTGTGCTGGGTCTTTCAAACCGATCTGGCGGCGTCTGGGCAAAACTCTACGGATTCTTGGTATTTACACGGTTACTTCGCCTAAATGAGCTTAGATCAACCTCATGGACAATACTCTACGCCGCCGATCTCGACCCAAATACACGGTCAAGCGCCCCTGTACCTTGGTAAACCCGGCCACCACATCGTTCCCGTGGGCTATGCAGAACTGCACTGCATCAGTAACTACAGCTTTTTACGCGGCGCCTCTCACCCAGAAGAACTGGTTCAGCAGGCCCACGAGTTGGGTTATCAGGCCATTGCCATTACCGATGAGTGCAGTTACTCCGGCTTGGTCAAAGCCCATAAGACCGCCAAGACCTTGGGCATTAAGCTGATCTGCGGTGCCGAATTTATTTTGCAGGGCCTTGTCCATGGGGCTGAACCCGGTCCCTCCTCGCGGCTGATTTTACTGGCTAAAAACCGGCAGTCTTACGGACAAATATCCAGCCTTATTAGCAAGTTACGAAGAAGATCTGAAAAAGGATCTTATATCCTTAGTGACGCTGATCTACAGGTGGGCTTGAGCGCCTGCTTA
>CAZWQK010000086.1:0-7137 GCA_964635835.1 uncultured Pseudomonadales bacterium | reverse complement strand
CCCGGCCCACACGGGAAAAACTGACGGGTCGCTCACCAGCGTGGGAACAATCAAATCCGTATCGGTAACGACACTAAGTATTAAATGGGCGTACACACCGATGGGATACAAGCAGAACTGCACCACCGTCAATCCCGCGATGGCCACCCACATGCCGGACTTCAGTGCGCCAGCGTCACGTAGCCCGAAGAACCGGGAGGTCTGACGCGGGTCAACGATCAGCTTCAGCGAGCCAGACAAAGCGATACCCAAAAGCACCACAAAGGGAATACCGCCGTTGAGGTCAAAGATGAACTGTTTGTCGGGATTCGCCGGCAGCGTTGCAATGGCGCCAACCCCGCCTGCCGCCCGTGTTACAAAGAAAAAGATTAGCACCGCACCCACAATCATTATCAGCCCCTGCAGCGCATCAGTCCTCACTACCGAGACGAAACCACCGACAGAGGTGTAGAGGACTACGATGACCAGGGCTAAACCAATGGCTACGTGGTAGGGGATTTGGAAAAACTGCTCGAACAAGTGTCCTGCGCCTTTAAAGATGGCCACTAAATAAAGCAGGCTGCAAAGCATGACGATAATCGCGGTAGCAACTCGTAAGGGCGCTTTTTGTCCAGCGTCTGGCGCCAAAAATCGAGCAGCCAGGAAATCCGGCATGGTCAACGCGTCAAAGTTTCGGGCCAGCAAGCGCGTTCTCGGGCCAATGAATCGCCAGGACAAAAAGGTAAAGACAATTAGCATGAGCGGCATCACCATCCACGCTAAACCGTAATCGTAGCCCTTCCCGGCGTGACCGATGTAGCTATTTGTGGAGGCAAAAGTAGCGAAGAAAGACAGACCAATTACGGGGCCAGACATGTTCCTTGCGCCCACGTAATACCCGGCAACACTGGCGCTGGCGCGCAGCCCGAGCATCGCGTTGTAGAGTAGAACCAGGGTGTAGAGCCCTAGCAATACCAGGGCCAGCCAGTGCTGTGTGATCCAGGGCGTCACAGCCAGTTACCTTGGCTGGATGCCCATAGCGTAGGCCACGAGCCTGGCGTCAGGCGCAGACTTCCACGTGATTGCGAAGCCGATCCAGCGCTTGGTAAAAGTCCTCTTTGCGCCTGGCTACTGCTTTGTGAGCAAGGTCTAGCTCACGCAGCAGCTCTTGACGGCCGGCCTCAGCCCTTTGCTTGGATTGACGCTTAAGTTTCTCTAAGTGCGCTAACGCGTCAACCCACTCGTTCTTCAAGGTCAGTGCCGTCTTTTCAAGCTGCTCTGCCAGAGCAGCTGCTTCCCGGCTGAGAGGTTTGAACACGCTTAGCTCCGCAAGTTTACGCTGCCCGACGATTTCGGCTTCCTCGTGCTTAGAGGCTCGATTTAGACCGCGTACCAAGCCGACCGCTCGCAGGGCCAAAATCGAGTACCGGGTAGGATCCAGCAACCATCCGGAAACGCCAAAGCCATTGCGATAGTCCCGTGGATAATCGTGATGGTCACCGTGATGGTTACCCTCGCCTAACGGACCAAGCCACACGTAGTTGTTTGAAGCCGAACTCTTGATGCCTGGCGTGATGCCCCACATGTGAGTCACGCTGTTCACGGTCCAGGTGTTGTGCTGCACTGCTACGGTCCCCAGCATCGAGCCCGCTGCCAAAGCGAACATGCCGATAAAGCCGCCCAGGGCATATCCCAGACCCATCGGCACCAAGAAAATCCAGAAAGTAGTGAGTAACCCGTACCATTTGTCCTGCCACATGATGATCGGGTGTCGTTTGACCTGATGCGAGCGCTGATACTCCTCAGTTTCCGGGTGGTTATACAGATGCGTTAGGGTGTGGGACCAAATAAAATTGCGAACCGGGTCCGGGAACCAGGTGGCGCTATAGGGATCCAGTTCTTTCTTACCGTGTCGGTCCACGCCGTGATGGAGCGAGTGGTTTGCAGCCCAGCGCCGCACGCTGCCCTGAACGCTAAAAATTTGGCCAAACAGGTTAAAAAACAGATGCACCGGCAGACTGACGTGCTTGACTGCGTTGTGCGTGATCAGACGGTGGCTATAGAGGGTAGTGGATAGAGAGCCGAGGAAAAGATGGACGATAAACCAAACTGTGCCCGCCCACATCCAGTCCGCGGGCGCCCATGCGTAAAGCCAAGTGCCTAGCACCACAGCTGAGAGGTGGACGCTAGTGATAAAAACGCAAATTCCGGGAGCTAAAGTAAAGCCATGGTCGGCCAGTTCGCTGAACGTACTGTATATGGGCTTATCTCGCTCTTGCGCAGTAAGCACTTGCTGGGATGCTGTCATCTTGTCTCCGTTGTTGGTTGATACCAGGGTCAATGCTGTATTCGGATCGTTTGCTGCGTTGACTGCCGATGATCCAAGCATCGACATGATTCATCGATAGCGCAATTGTGCGTTAACTTGTGTGGAGATGCACTAGTTGGAAACCAAGGGAAAATTTACCATATTTCGACTTTTGTGGCCCAATCGACAGCGAGTCTCCGGGGTGAAAAAGACATGATTAAATACCTCATTCCTCTTCTCCTTGTGCTGGCGGCCATAATCCTCATTGCCTGGGCCGTTAACCGCCGCCAGCGTGGGGATGAGCAATCCCCACCCCGCCAGCGGGAGCAAATTTTGTACCTCTTCTGTATAGGTTGCGCTGGGGCGGCTCTGCTTGCCCTGGCGTTGTTTTAATTCTACTTTGCTGTCTCAGTCGCTGTGCTGGAGCGCGCCATGCTGGATCTTGCTGTCCAACCCCACGCTAACGATTTTGCCGCCCAAGTTCAGGGGATCGAGCTGGCCGAAACATTAAGCTCCGACGCGGTAGCGCAAATTCGCGCCCTCTGGCATCGCTATCAGGTGCTATATTTTCCACATCAGCCCTTAACCCACACCCAGCTTGAAGCATTTACCCGAAGCCTCGGCGACTTTGGTCACAACCCCTACGTCACACCCTTAGCAGCCCACCGCCACATTCTGGAAATCAGGAGAGAACCCGACGAAGACGTCGTGCCTTTCGGCAGCAGTTGGCATTCAGACTGGTCCTTTCAAATCAGGCCGCCCAGCGCCACGATTCTGCACGCTAAAGTCGTGCCGCCCATCGGTGGCGACACACACTTCGTCGACGGCATTCGCGCGCTAGAAACGCTGCCAAGGAACTTGCTCACCCAGATTGAGGGCCGGCGCGCCATCCACAGTGCCAGAAGGTCCTACAGCCGCGAAGCCCTGGGCGCTGCAGGTCATCGCACCAGCATGAACATTCAGCCCAGCAACGACGCATGGCAAATCCAGCCTCATCCAATGATTCGCACGCACCCGGATTCTGGCCGCCAGGCGTTGTGGATTAATCCGGTCTACACCATAGGTATTGAGGGTATGGACGAAACCGAGAGCACTGAACTGTTAACCCAACTCTTCGATCACATGCTGCAACCCGAGCTGCTATACAAACATAGGTGGGCAGAGAATATGCTGACTCTATGGGACAACCGTACCGTGTTACACAGTGCCCAGGGTGGCTATGCTGGCTACCAGCGGATCATGCACCGGACCACGGTGGCGGGCTCAATTCCCGTTTGATCAGCAAGCTTAGGCAGCCACAAAGGACTAATCAGAAACTATGCAAGACTTTGAACTGGATCCCCGGCTTGCCCAGGACACCTTCCCCGTGGGCAGAACCGCGGGCTGCCAGCTTCTGCTGATGGACGATTCCAGGTACCCGTGGCTGATTCTCGTGCCGGAAATACCGGGGGTTACCGAGCTTCACGAGTTAGATAACACGACATTCGATCAGGTTAGCCTGGCTATCAAAAGCATCAGCCGAGAGTTACAGGCCATAACCAATGCTTGCAAAATGAACGTCGCCGCCCTTGGTAACCAAGTCCCCATGCTGCACGTACACATCGTGGCTCGACAGCAACATGACGCGGCATGGCCCGGTCCGATTTGGGGGCATGGAGAAGCCGTGCCTTATTCCGAGCCTCAACGCCAACAGTTGATGACGGAGTTAGCCGAGCGGCTGCTAACTCCGTGAGCCTGAGCAGGTAGGCCCGCACCGCAAACTAGGGCATCGGAATGGGGTTTACGTACATGGGCTGATCGTAGCCTCGCTGCACCGCCGGTCGCTGGGCAATAGCCTCGTACCATCGCCGCACCTGCGGAAAATCCGCCAGGTCGATGCTCTGCCATGCAAAGCGCGATACCCAGGGCCAAATGGCCATATCAGCAATGGAATAAGTCCCCGCGACAAACTCTTCGCCGGCCAGGCGCCGGTCTAGAACCCCATAAAGTCGCTGCGCTTCGGCGAAAAAACGTTCCTCCGCGTACACCGATTTACCGGCATTGTCTTTTTTAAAATAATGCACCTGTCCCAGCATTGGCCCAAGGCCGCCCATCTGCCACATCAGCCACTGCAAAGTGGTGTAGCGGTCATGGCCCCAAAATGCCGAGGTCTTATCCGCCAGGTAAATTAGTATGGCCCCAGACTCCATCAGTTGTTGGCCTGAGTTGGAGTCCACCAGCGCGGGTATTTTGTTGTTCGGTGAGATGGCCAGAAATTCCGGATTGAACTGGGCCTGCTCCTGTAAATTGACCCCATGACAGCGGTAGTCCAAGCCCATTTCCTCCAGGGCAATGGACACCTTGCGGCCATTCGGTGTTGGCCATGCGTACAAATCGATCATTTCCATCTCCCCATCATTCACTGCCTCGAGCCAATTTCTCTTACGATACCTGACCCGCTTTAATAGCTTCGGCGCGGGAAATTTGGGACGCCGCAGCAAAATTAAAGCACACTTATTGGTCATTGCGCGGCCACCGGAGGATTGCCCATGCCAAAGACCCAACAGCGGCGGATCCTGGCGCCAGCCGGTCAGCTGGACGCGGAACTCACCCTGCCAGATGCCCCAGGCGCGAGCCTGGCAGTTCTCTGTCATCCTCACCCGCTCTATGGCGGCAGCATGCATGATGGGGTCCTGGATGTTTGCGCTCGAGCCCTGCTGAACCAGGGTATTGCCATCGCGCGCTTTAACTTTCGCGGGGTTGGCACCAGCGCCGGCATCAGCGGACGCGCCACCGACGCTGAAAAAGAGCAGCGCGCCTACGACCCACCAGAGGTTGGCGACTTAGCCGCGGTGTGCACGGACTTGGGGGCCATGCTAAATCCCAGTGAAATGATTCTGGTGGGATATTCCTTCGGCGCCCATGTGCTTTGGCAAGGTTTACCGGTTTTAGTGCAAAGACAACCCAACGTGACCCAGGCCATCTTAGTCGCGCCGCCGACCCGGGCCATGTCTTTTACCCAGAACCCAGTGCCCGCATCCGTAGACCTCCATGGAGTTTGGTGCCAGGACGATGACTATGTGGAGCCGGTTTGGTTTGCCAATGAGCCCGCCATGCAAACCCACCCCATTGCGGGCGGAGACCACTTTTTTTCAGCCCAAGACACGCAGCTAAGCGCGACTGTTGCCCGCATCGCCAGGGGACGACATGATTAACGTAGACCTCAGACAGGGTCCAGAGGCTCCCATCGAGGTTACGTTCTCGAGCAACAATTAGCGGTCTTTGGAGGCCAATTGCTCAGCCCGGCTTTGCCCGGTGAGCTACTGGCGGATAAACCCTGCCATGGCGTCTAAGGTCTGATTCGGCTGCTCAATCAACATGGAATGCCCGCAGCCTTTGAGATGCACGACCTGGCTGTTTTGCAGCATGCCTGCCACTGCCATTCCCGCCCTTGGCGGCGTCATTTTGTCCTGGTCACCGGTAATAATCAGGGTAGGCGTCTCGATGGAAGCATAGTGTTCCGTCGAGAAGCCATTACAGGCAGTGAAATCCCGGAAATACACGTCCTCGGCCACGCGCTCCAGCAATCGCTCCCCCATATGCAAATTGGAGGTTCCAGGATTGTCGCTGGCGCCCATCATGCTGCGCTGGCCGTGGCTCCAGGTATTGGCCATGTCTATTGCGGCGTGATCGTTGTCTTGAGCTGCGTTTAACAGCACGTCTGCCACGGGCATCGGTGCCGAAGTACCCAGCAGCAGTACCTTAGCCACCCGCTCAGGATAGCGAGCCGCCAGGCTCATACAGATCAGCGAGCCCATACTGTGCCCGGCGAGAATCGCCTGGGCACTGCTGCCTTGGGCGTGCTCGATAACCTCACAAACCCAATCCGCCATCTCGTCAATGTTGTCCAGCGCAGGACCCTCTGACCTGCCGTGGCCAGGCAAATCCAGAGCCAATACTCGATAACCGTGACGGGCAAAGTAACGAGCAGGCATGACCCAAACGCTGTGATCCATTCCCGCACCGTGCAAAAACACAATTAACGGCGCGGTCTTATCGGCGTGACCGCTGCCGTTGCTATAGGCTACGTTTTTACCGTTTATTTGAATGTTCACGCGGACTCCTTGTTGGTCTGGTGCCTGGCCATTTTTTCCACCGCGCGCAGACCGCCTTCTAAATCACTGATCAAATCCCTGCTGTCTTCCAGACCGATACTCAGACGAACCAGGCCCGGACCGATACCCGAAGCCAGCAGACTCGCTTCATCCACCCGATGATGAGTGGTGCTGGCGGGATGAATCACCAGCGATTTGGCATCACCGACATTGGCCAGATGGGAAAACACGTTGAGCGATTCGATAAAGACGCGACCTGCTTCCCGGCCTCCTTTGAGCTCAAAACTAAACACCGCGCCACAGCCTTTCGGCAGCATGCGCTGGGCCAGCTCGTAGTCCGGGTGACTGGGTAATCCTGGGTGGGACACGGAAAGCACCGTGTCGTGTTGCTCCAAAAAATTGGCGATCTCCAGCGCATTGCTGACGTGTTTGGCCATGCGTAACGGCAGCGTCTCCAGCCCCTGCAAAATTTGAAATGCAGTCATGGGTGCCATACACGCGCCGAAGTCCCGTATGCCCTCTTTACGCGCACGGGTGATAAAAGCAGCGGGGCCAAATTCGTCGGCAAACACCAAGTTGTGAAAACCCACATAGGGTTCGCTGAGGGTGGGGAACTTGTCGCTGCTCTGCCAGTCAAAGGTGCCACCATCAACCACTACGCCGCCAACAACGACGCCGTGGCCGCTCAGGAATTTGGTTGCCGAATGCACGACCAAATCTGCCCCTAGCTCAATTGGCTGGCACAGGTAGGGCGTC